>JAYUTY010000240.1:0-5087 GCA_043754875.1 Gemmatimonadota bacterium | reverse complement strand
CGAGGGCGACCGAATCGCGCTGCCTGACCGGCTCCGCATTCCGCTGGATCACCGCGAGAGAGGTCCCACCGGCCGCGAGCATCGTGATCGCTGCCGCCGTGCGCCAGCCGAGCCACTGGCCCCGGGTCTGTTGCCTCGCCGGCGCAGCGTTCGGGACCGCCGCCGCGATGGCGCCGACGTCGATCGCCGGATGTGCGTCCATCATGGCGCGCATGTCCGCGAGCAACCTCAGCTCCGCCCGGCAGTCGGCGCAGCTGGCCAGGTGAGATTCCACCGTGCGACGCGACTCCTCGTCGAGTCGGCCGTGCAGCAGCTCCGGCAGCAGATCGCGAACGTCGCCGTTCGGGCAGTCAGTCATCGAGATACTCCTTTATGGCGCGCATCGCGTTGTGATAGTGCACACGCGCCGCGCCTTCGGTCGTGCCGGCAGCGTCGGCGATTTCCTTGTACGACATCCCTTCTCCCACCCGCAGCGTGAACACCTCGCGCTGTGTTGGCGAGAGCCGCGCAACCGCAATGCGCATCCTCACCCGCGTCTCCTCGGCCACGACCCCATCGAGCGCGCTGTAGTCGGTCGTGGCGTCGTTCTCCCTGACCTCCACGTGCTCTCCACGTCGACGCTCGCTTCGCCGCTGATCGAGCAGCAGGCGACGAGCGATCGTGAACAGCCACGTACGCAGCGAGCTCTCGCCACGAAAGCTGTCGAGTGCTCCGAACGCCCGGACGAAGGTGTCCTGCACCAGCTCCTGGACATCCGACCTCCCCCCCGCGCCGGCGACGAATCTCGCCAAGGCATCCGCATGCCGTTCGACGAGCTGCGTCGCGGCACGCTGATCGCCCGCCTTCCATCGCGTGATGAGGTCGAGGTCAGTCTGGTCATCGGCACTCGTGGCAACGTCTGTCATGCGTTCGCCAGGTTGGACGTCCAGGCGGGAGCGATGTTAATCTGTGCTCGCCAGAGCCCGGAACCGGCGTAACATACACCGAACAGCTCGCTGCGAGCGGCGGCGCGTCCTGTCGGCCGCTCGACCCATATCCTCGTCCCTCCTCAGCCATGTCCGCTCCGCTCCGCATCGCCCACCGCGGGATGCCCCGACTCGCCCGGGAGAATACGCTGGCGAGCTTCGCGCTCGCGCTGGACGCCGGTGCCCAGGGAGTCGAGCTCGATGTCCATGCGACCTCCGATTCCGTGGTCGTGGTGCACCACGATCCGGCGCTGACCGACGGGACGCCGATCGCCGAGACAGCGCTGTCCGCGCTGCTCGAGCGCGCACGAGCGATCGGCGTCGAGCTGCCCACGCTGCAAGCCTGCCGCGAGCTCGTGGAGGATCGAGCGGAGCTGTTCGTGGAGATCAAGGGCGAGCGCATCGAGCAGCTCGTGCAGGACGAGCTGCTGGACATGCGCTCTCCGGTGGCGATCCACTCGTTCGACCATGCAGCGATCGAGCGGCTCGCGCGCGCCGGAACGGCGGTGCGGCTTGGGCTGCTGATCGAGGATCCTCGCGTGAACGCGGTGGAGAGCATGCGACGCTGCGGCGCGCTCGACGTCTGGCCCGCCCGGCAGCTCGTCTCAGCCATGCTCGTGGAGAGCGTGCACGACGCCGGCGGACGTGTGATCCCGTGGACCGTGAACGATCCGTCCGACATCCTTGCTTTCACTGCACTTGGCGTCGACGGCATCTGCACGGACGACGTGCGGCTGTTGCAAATGCAGTAGCCTCGAGCGCTGGCAGCCGCGACGGCCAGCGCGTAGCTTCCCCGCGCCAATCCTACCCGCAGTCATCCCACTCCGAGGATCGAACGCACGATGCGTCAACTCGCCATCGCGCTCACCGTCGGACTCGTGGCCAGCACCGGTCAACAGGCATCTGCACAAGCCTCCACCGGCACTCCCACCCGTTCGACGTCGAGCGATTCGGCTGCCCGTCCTGGCTCCATGCTGGGTGGCCTGTCCGTCCCCAATGCCGACCCCTTCCCCAGCACCTACCGCCCGTTCGCCTCGCGCGCGACGCTGATTCGAAACGCGACGATCCTCACCGCAGCCGGTCCGACGATCCGCGGCGGCAGCGTCCTTCTGCGCGACGGCAAGATCGTCGCTGTCGGGACCGACGTCGCCGCACCGGCGGATGCCATCGTCGTGGATGGCACGGGCAAGTACGTCACCCCCGGCATCATCGACACGCACTCTCACATCGGTGCTGGCGGCGTGCCAGGTGACAACGGCGCGCAGCTGAACGACGTGAACGAGGCGACAGCGCCGGTGACCGCGCACGTCTGGGTCGAGCATTCGGTGTGGCCGCAGGATCCGCAGTTCCCGCGCACGCTGGCCGGCGGTGTCACCACCATCCAGGTGCTCCCCGGGTCGGCAAATCTGATCGGCGGGCGCAGCGCGATCCTCAAGATCGTGCCGTCGCGCACCGTGCAGGGGATGAAGTTCCCCGGCGCGAAGTACGGACTCAAGATGGCGTGTGGTGAGAACCCCAAGCGCGTCTATCAGCAGCGCGGTCCGAGCACGCGCATGGGCAATGTGGCCGGTTATCGCGCCGCCTGGATCCAGGCCGAGAACTACCGTCGCCGCTGGGACAAGTGGAACGCGAACCGGCAGGGCGATCCACCGGCGCGCGACCTCGGGCTCGAGACACTCGCCGAAGTGCTGCGCGGCAACATCCTCGTGCACAATCACTGCTATCGCGCAGACGAGATGGCGCAGATGATCGACATCGCGCACGAGTTCGGCTACAGGATCCGCTCGTTCCACCATGGCGTCGAGGCATACAAGATCGCCGACATGCTGGCGCGCGACTCGATCTCCGCGTCGGTGTGGGCAGACTGGGGCGGCTTCAAGATGGAAGCGGCAGACGGTGTGCGCGGCAACATGGCGCTGCTCTCCCGTGCCGGCGTGCGCACGGTGATGCATTCCGACGACGCGGGCGGCGAGCAGAGACTCAACCAGGAAGCGGCGAAGGCGATGGCCGAGGGCAATCGCATCGGCGTCCCGGTCACCGAGGACGAAGCGATCAAGTGGCTCACGATCCATCCCGCCTGGTCGCTGGGGCTCGACGACAAGGTCGGCACGCTGCAGGCCGGCAAGAACGCCGACGTGGTGCTCTGGAGCGGCAATCCGTTCAGCGTGTACTCGCGCGCCGAGAAGGTGTGGATCGACGGGGCGATGATGTTCGACCGTCTCGATCCCTCCTCGCAGTGGCGCACCGACTTCGAGCTCGGCTTCGTGCCGGCCAACCGTGGAGGCAGCAAGTGATGAGGCAGCGTCTGACTTTCGCCGCGGCGCTCGTCGCGGTCGCGACCTGCACCGCCTCCGCGCAAACGGTCGCCATCACCGGCGGCAAGGTCTATCCGGTGAGCGGACCGGTGATCGAGCATGGCACCGTGCTCATGCGCGACGGCAAGATCGTCGCCGTGGGGGCGAACGTCGCCATTCCAGCGGATGCGCAACGCATCGATGCCACGGGCAAGATCGTCACGCCGGGAATCTTCAACGCCGCGACGGAGCTCGGGCTCACCGAGATCGGCGCGGTCGGTAGCACGCGCGAGTCATCCGGACGCGGCGCGAACGGCGTCGATGCGGCGTTCCAGCCGTGGCTCGGCTTCAATCCCGCATCCGTGCTCCTCGGGCCGGCACGCGACGCGGGCATCACCTCGGCGGTCATCCTGCCGCAGGGCGGGTTGATCGCCGGCCAGGCAGCGGTGATCCACATGGTGCCCGGCTCCTCCAGCGACATGCTGCTGCGCGGACCGGTCGCGATGCTCGCCAACATCGGGCCGGCACGCGGCCCGAACGCGTCGTCACGTGGTGCGACGATTGCTCGGCTCCGTGAACTTCTCGATGACGCGCGATCCTATCGCACCCATCGCACGGAGTTCGAGCGCGCGGCGACGCGCCCGTACGCAGCGACCCAGCGTGACCTCGAGGCGCTGCTCATGGTGCTCGACGGCCGCGTGCCGATGATGATCGAGGCCGACAGGGCGAGCGATATCGAGAACGCGTTGCGACTCGCTGCGGACTACAAGATCAAGATCATGATCAGCGGCGGTGCCGAAGCGTGGGAGGTGGCCGACAAGCTCGCCGCGGCGAAGGTCACCGTGCTCACGGGGGCGATGAACAACATTCCCGGGAGCTTCGCCGCCCTGGGCCAGCGTCAGGAGAATGCCGGGCTGCTTGCTCGCGCCGGCGTGCCGGTCGTCATCATCGCGAATGCTGGCGGCGGTGACGAGGAGGGCTTCAACGTGCGCAACATCCGCTACGAGGCAGGCAACGCGGTGGCGTACGGCATGGGCTGGGACGCGGCACTGCGCGCCATCACGTTGACGCCAGCGGAGACGTTCGGCGTCGCCGATCGGGTCGGGTCGCTCGCGCCGGGCAAGCTCGCCGACGTGGTGGTCTGGAGCGGCGATCCATTCGAGTTCGCGTCGCAGGCCGAGCGCGTCTTCGTCCGCGGTGTGCAACAGACGGGGCCCTCGCGTCAGGACCTGCTGGAGAACCGGTACAAGACGCTTCCGCCGACGTATCGGACGCCGTGAGGCTCGCGGTGCGTCTCTCGGTACGTCGAGGGCGAGCCGGGACGGAACGCGAGTACCGCTGCACAAAGTTGAACGAACGCCGAGCGCTCTACAGCGCTCGGCGTTCGTTCATCGTCGTACGGCAACGTTGATCACGCGCAGTCGCACTTCGCGTTGCATCGTGATAGCGCGGCGGCGTCAGGCGCCGACGTTGTCCTTGCGAAGGCCGGCGATCTGCGCCTCCAGGCGCTCGAGCTCTGCTTCGGCACTGGCGAGGTTCGCTGAAAGGGCTGTGTATCGTTCCGCCTCGAGCTCTCCGCCGCCGATGCGCGCACGGTAGACTGCGTAGCCGAGTGACGCGGCGGCCGATTCACTCTTCTGCTTCGCGCGGTGGATCTCGAGGCGAAGCTTGCCTTCGTCCAGAGCGC
Organism: Gemmatimonadota bacterium; assembly: GCA_043754875.1. GTDB lineage: Bacteria > Gemmatimonadota > Gemmatimonadetes > Gemmatimonadales > Gemmatimonadaceae > AG11. The sequence continues at coordinate 141 of JAYUTY010000240.1, read as the reverse complement.
CCTGCGCCGCCTGGCCCGCCCGATCGAGCTCGCGCTTCAGGTTGTTCAGAATCGACATTGGTTCCTCCGAGGGTGCACGATCCGTACGCCTTCCAGCATGCAAAGTTGCAGCCTGACCGCGTCTGCGCACCCATGGATCGC
>JAYUTY010000239.1:0-14663 GCA_043754875.1 Gemmatimonadota bacterium | reverse complement strand
GCACCAGCAGCAGGTTGCCCAGAATGGAGCCCGTGATCGACGCCTTCACCAGGTCGACGAGACCGGCGCGGAGTGCCAGGATCGCGATGATCAACTCGGCCAGGTTGCCGAGCGTGGCGTTGAGCAACCCACCGAGCGTCGGGCCGGTATGAGTGGCCAGCTCCTCAGTCGCGCGCCCGAGGAAGCCGGAGAGCGGCACGATCGCCAGTGCAGCGAGCGCGAACACGAGAATCGGGTCCGCACCAGCATGGTCGGCGATGACAGCCGCCGGCACGAAGACGAGGAGGAGTAGCAGAATCTTCATCGAACAGGCACCGTGGCCGACATACGCATGCCACCACCATCGAACTGCATGAGCCGCACGCTGACGAACGCGTCGACGGCGCTCAGCAAGTGGTTGGCAATGATCGCGCTGAGCTCGATCGTCGCGCGACGATAGGCATCGTTCGTCCGACTGACCGTTCGTCGGTACAGATCCTGTTCCAGCTGGGCATTCCTCCAACTCCACCGATATGGCTGCCGCACCGCGCGGCCCTCGTACAGCTCGAGGGCCTGCTGATAGCGTGCCGATCCACTCGGATTGGGATCATTGAGGGCCAGTCCGAACTGACGTCGGGCGAGCACCCAGATCGAGCCGTTGTAGGTGGTGGAATCGGTCTCGGGCACGGTCGGGCCGTTGGGCGCCATCGTGAATGCTCCGCTCTCGAGATACTTCTCGAGCTTCTCGTAATACTGCCACGCCGTGTCGGGCGGGCTCGCCACAAAACCGCGGCGCGCGACGTCGCGCGCAATGCTGCGATATTCGCGCTCCTCGCTCGCGCCTTCACGGGATTCCTTGGCGTACTGCAGCAGGAGAAAGGCTTCGACCGCCATGAAGCCGACGAAGCGATCCTTGTGCAGACGTGCCTGCCCGAGTCCGGGAATCAGCAGCGATGCGATCGGAGCGGACCAGAGGGGAAGCCGATCGAGCCGCGACAGCTGGCCGCCCTCTGTACCGCCGCGGGCCGTTTCGACATGCTGCGCCACCACCCCCGCGCGCGATGCATCGAGATGCTGCGCCGGAGCCGCGGATGGAGCACTGAGCACAACCGCGATTCCGCACGCGAGGGTGCGCACGCAGCCGTGCCTCACGCGCTTCGTCTCACGAGAGGCCACTCACGAGGGGCGACTCACGGTGTGCGTGTCACAGGCGAACTCGAATCGAGATGTAGGTCGGAGGAGTGCCCAGGCCGGTCGAGAAGGTCTCGAAGATCCGCGAGAGATCGAGCGCCACTCGCCCTTGGCCGAGGCCGATGCCAAGTGACGGGCCGGTCGATGACGATCCACCGCTGCCCGGCTGAACGACGTAGCCGGCGCGGACGAGGAGCGTGCTCTGCGCCGTGACGTATCCGGCCTGGACACCGGCGCGAAATTCAGGATCTCCCAGCCCGAGGCCCGTGACGACTTCCGCGCTGCCGCGCACCTTGATGTCCTGGGACAGCTGCGCGAACATCGGGTCATACGTCGCTCCCAGGTGGAGCCTCGTGGGCAAAGCATCCGCCTGGGGCTTGTCCTGCACCTGCAGACTCGGTCCGAGATTTCGCACTTCGAGGCCGATGCGGAGCGGCACGTCGGCGGCCGGGCGGAACTGGACGCCAGCGTCGACTGCGCTCGTGGTGAACAATCCCGAGTCGCACGCACCGACGCAATCGTTTCGCCCCTGATAGAGGTGAAAGGTCACACCCGCATCGAAGTTCTTGCCGACTGGCGCGCTGAAGCTGGCGCCGAAGACGACCGTGCGGTTGAGTAGCGTGCCCGTCTCGACTCCGCCCGAATCGACGCGCGTGGACTCACCGTAGTTGAACAGCCGAGCCGAGAGTCCGAGCGCGCCGACGGAGCGCACGGGGATGATGAGCGAGAGGGCGTCACCTTTGATGAAGACGGTCTCGAAGTGGTCGAGTCCGAACTCGGCCTTGGTCAGCCGCGCCATGCCCGCCGGGTTCCACCAGACAGCCTCGCTCCCCTGCTCGGCCGCGAACGCACCTCCCATTCCGGCGGCTCGAGCACCAATGGGCAGGAGCAGGTCGAGCGCGCCATTGTTCGCCTGTGCAGCCAGTGGGCGTCCGATCGCCGCGAGTGCAAGCGCCAGTCCGACGGCGTGCGCGATTGCCCTCACACGGACGCGCGGCGCTCTCGTGCTCAAGAATGCCATCAGGAGCATGTGAAACTGCTCAGAGCGCGGTCGCCTCGTCGATCAACATGATCGGAATATCGTCACGCACGGCGTAGCGCAGCTGACACGACGGACAGATCAGCGCGGACTCGCTCTCGCGATACTCCAACGGCCCCTTGCACTTGGGGCAGACGAGAATGTCCAGCAACTGTGGAGAGAGGGTCATGCGGAGGTGTCGTCGTGGAGCCGGTAGCCGAAGCGGCGAATGGCGCTGTCGCTCTTCCGCCAATTGGGGAGGACTTTTACCCATAGGTCGAGATAGACTGCGGCGCCGATGAAAGCCTCGACCTTGATACGCGCCGCGCTGCCGATGTCTCGAATGCGGCTGCCGTTGTGCCCGATGAGGATTCGCTTCTGGCTCTCTCGTTCGACGTACAGCACCGTCCGAATGTATACCGGCGATGCGCCTTCGCGGTACTCCTCTACCTCGCACGCCAAGCTATAGGGTACCTCCTCGTTCAGCTGCTCGAGTGCTGTCTCGCGAACGAGCTCCGATACGAAGAAGCGCACTGACGCAGTGCTGATCTCGTCCTCGGGATAGAGGAAGGGGCTTTCGGGAAGGCGGGTGCCGAGCTCCGCGAACAGTGCGTCAACTCCCTCGCCGGTGAGGGCCGAGATGAAGCGCGCGTCAGGGAGGGCGGCGGCGAGCTCCTCTCTTTCCACGGGACGAATGGCGTCGAGCTTGTTGAGCACTGTGACGACGGGCGCCCGCGGCGGTTGGTCCAGCTCGGCGGCCTCTTCGAGTGACGGAGGCGTTCGTTCGGTGGCGTCGGCAAGGTACACGACGATGTCGGCGTCCTTGAGGGCGCGGAGGGCGGTGCCGCGCATCGCCCGCTGGAGCTCGTAGCGCGGATTGAGAAGCCCTGGCGTGTCGAGAATGATCATCTGGACATCGTCGGTGGTGCGGATTCCAACGACGCGATCCCGGGTGGACTGCGGCTTCTCGCTCACGATTGCGAGCTTCTCGCCCATCACGCGGTTGAGGAGCGTGGACTTGCCTGCGTTCGGCTTTCCGACGACGGTGACGATCCCAGCTCGAGGCATGCTAGATAGTAAGGGTTGAAGCGGTGTGAAGCGAACAGGGATGCGTGGCGTGTGGGCGTGGCGCGTGTGTCGAGCCGCACGGTGTATCGTAATTCCGGGGCTCGCTCTATCGTAATTCTCAGCGAGTTCTATCGTAAAAGCGCGTAACTCGTTGCATCGCAACAAGAAGCGGGCCAGAGGGCGAGATCTCGCCCCAGGCCCGCTTCGTTGCTCCACCGCACATTGGGACCCGTAGGCACGGTGACCGGAACGCGGACCACAGCGATTCGCTTCCGAGGCCGACGACGAATCGACAGCCCTTCTTCGTGATCTACACGCTGCACCAGCTTCCGGTTGACGATCATGCCCTCGCGCCGGAGGCGACGGTACAGGTGGCGGTAGCCCCACCGGGGCCGCAACACCGCCAAGGTCTGCAGGCGGGCGCGCAACGCCTGGTGGCGCTCACGCGGTGGGTGGCGGCGCACGGGGTAGCGCTCGTTGCCCGGGCGAAGCCGGTGTACCGGCACGCGCAGCGTTCGGAAATGTTGGCGGCGGTCATGACCGTGATGACGGCCGTCCGCCGATCCGCGGGCGTCACCACTTATTTCCCAGCAGATCCCTCACCACTTGCAGGTTCAGCGCCTGATCCGCCACCAACCGTTTGAGCTGCCGGTTCTCCTCTTCGAGCGCCTTGAGGCGCTTCGCCTCGCTCAGCTGCAAATCTCCGTACTTCTGCTTCCAGCGAGACAGGGTCGTTTCCGTGATCCCGTGTCGCCGTGCAAGCTCACCGGGCTTCCCGCCCGCGGCCCACTCCTGCAACACCCCGACGATCGGCTCGGTCGTGAATCGGCTCTTGCGCATTCAGTCCTCCGCCGGTCGAGGACTGACATAATATCTGGATCAGCTTCCGGGGGTCACGTCAGTCGCGTAGCCGCTTGAGGACGGGCATCCCGCGAAGCGACCCGGTCCCCACGGCGCCCGCCCCGCCGATCTGGAACACCGATTGGGGGCGGATGCCACCGATCGCGGGCGCGTCGCGATCGGTTCGCCTGAGGTGATCGGGCAGATCCGGCCTGCCGCGGCCCGGCCGCCCCCAGAATGGGGACTCGCAGCCGGCCAGCCAAGCATCACCCTCATCAGCGGCCAGAGCCCAAAGGGCCGGCCCATCAGGCAGGCCTCGGCTCTCCAGGAACCACCCGGGCAAGGAGAAGGCGAAATCCAGTCCGACGACCAGCCCTGGCGTCCTGGAGGCCTCGCTGATCAGGAAGTCCGCAATGGCCGCCCGGTCACGGCCGCTCTCCAAGCGCGTGATCCGTCCTCCCACCGCCTCGGCCAGCCAGATCTTTCGCTGGGCCCCTGAAACGGCTCCCGACCAGTCGACGGCGATGGTGCGTAGGCTCATCGGCCGAAGCTACGGGGGGGGCCCTGACACCGGGATGGTTCGCCGCTGCCGTGCGCCGGTCCTGGCTTGGTCGCGTCGGCAGTACGTTCCATCGATCGGCATCAGGACAACCTATCACCCTCGCAGAGGAGACGATCCGCCGAACTCTCCGCCATTCGATGCCGGACGGTGCATTTGTGAGTGGGCACCAGAACGGGGCATCAGTGCTCAGGACGAGGTGTCGAGACTACCTCACTGAACCATCGAGCGAACCGCCTCGGTCAGGGCGTCGAGCTGTGCGCCGGGTTGTTTCGCCCACCCCAGGTGTACACCGGCAGGCCGAGCACGTTGAGCTCCTTCACCGGCACCGGCATCTCCGCCGGCGTACCGGCCCGGAGTCCGTCGATACGGCGCCGGTTGTAGAACGACTGTACGCCGGTGCCCATCAGCTCGATCTCCTGCTCGTATTGCAGCTTGGCGAGCAGGCCGGTGGTCCCGTCGGCCGCGGTGGCCGGGGGAAGTGCACCGCGCCCGACGCGGGTGTTGTTGATCAGCGTCGCGGCCTGGCCAAGGTCGCCGCCGGAGCGGATCAGCGCTTCGGCGCGCAGGAGGTCATTCTCCGCTGCGATCGACACCGGCGACCGGCCATACCCGCCGCCATCCGGCGCGAAGAAGCCCAGGTAGGCGTAGCGAATATGCGAGATGTTGCTCTGGAAGTACTGGCCGCGTGAGGAGCGGAAGATCTGGCTGGAGTGCCAGGCGAAGTCGGTCCCGCCGCGTCCACTCTGCGGCTTGCCGCTCAGGTTCGCCGCCAGCACCGCGTCGCCATACGTGCCGTCGCCGAGCCGCTTGTCGGGCGAGTTCGGCTGCGGATTACCACCCTGCGCTTCCGGCCACGGGTCCTTCTGCGTGGTGGGGTCGAGCATCCGCGCCACGCGGGTATGCACGCGGATGTTCGTCGGATCATCGGCCTGGCCCAGCAGGGAGTTATAGAAGTTGTGGAATCCGTCGCCGATGAAGACGAAGTCGAACGGCGTGCCGATGCTCGTGCCCTTCGACGCATAGCTCGCCACGCGTGCCCAGTCGACCTGGGTGTTCTCCGCAGCCGAGCGCGGGTAGTACGCGAGTGTGCGGGCCGCGAACGTATTGGCGATCCGCGCCACCTGCACGTTGGTGTACGCGGTCCCGTTTGTCCAGCCGGCCGGGAAGGTAAACACGTTGGCGTTCGCCAGGGCGATGGCCGCGTCGAGCTTGGCCAGCGCGGCGGCGCGCATCTCCTTGCGGGTGGAGAACTTGTGCTCGCCGGGGATGCTGTTCTCGTCCACCGCGAAGCCTTTGTCGTAGTTCAGCGCGATCTCGCTGAAGATGAGCCCCTGCGCCAGCGTGGCCGCGGTCTGGACCATCTTCGTCTCGGACGGCGAGACGATCACGACGTTGTTCTTCGTGATCGCCGTCATCACGTCGTTCGCCGAGGAGAGAGCGCTGTAGTAGCCGTACCAGAACGCCTCGATCGACGTGCGCTGCGGAGCGCCGGCCTGGTTGAGCCACTCGACGCGGTTCGTGTCGGAGTAGATCCGCATGTTGGCGGAGTTCCATGACGACGTGTAGCTGTCGGACATCGTGACCAAGTTCAGCGTGGCGTCGCCGAAGTTCTGCTGGCCCATCTCGGTGTTGAACCAGGTCCGCAGGGTGCCGCCGGCGACCGCCTCGATCCCGCCGGGATCGGAGAGCGCGCGCTTCGCGTCCGGCGCGTTCGGATTCACGACGTCGAGCGAGCCGCAGCCGCCCAGCGCCAGGAGGGCAGCGCCGAAACCGAGGCGCCGCGAGACCATCGATATACGTGCCATGTGTACTCGTTCTCCTGTGAAAGACCGGCCTAGTGGCCGAGCTCGACGCTGAGTGTGAACGTACGGAAGTTCGGATACGTGAAGTAATCCACGCGGTAGGCGAACGGATCGCCGCCGCCCGGTCCCGACACCTCCGGGTCGTATCCACTGTACTTTGTCCACGTCAGCAGGTTGCGGCCGACGACGCCGATCTTCGCCGTGGTGAACCCGGCGAGGTGCCCCCGCGCCACGAGACCCGACGGGACCTGCCACCCGAGGGCCAGCTCGCGGAGGCGCACGTAGCCGCCGTTCTCGACGAAGTACTCGTTCGCGCCCAGCGCGTTGTAGAACACGTTGTAGTACGACTGCGTCTTCTTGTCCACCTGCGCCTTACTCCGCTGCTCGTACACGGCGTCGCGATTCTCGAAGAAGGGGAACTGCCGCGTCATGTTGTAGATGTCACCGCCCTTCACCCAACTCAGCGTGCCGCTCAGCGACAGCGCCTTCCAGTTCAGCGAGGTCGAGCCGTTCAGGGTGAAGTCGGGGTTCACGTCGCCGATCTTGGTGAGCGTGTTCCCGTTGGCGTCGACGTACTTAATCGCCGCCTCGCGCTTGGTGCCAATGGCGCTCTTGCGGACGACGAAGCCTTCCTGGTTCACGGTCACCGAGTCGCGGCTCCAGAACTGGCCTGTGCCCGCCAGCGCCTTCTTCGCTGGATCTTCGTACAATGCGTCGACAGAGTGGACCCACTTGTCGCCGTAGATCGTGCCGAAGGTCTCGCCCTGGGCGATGCGGAAGATCGTCGTGTTGCCATCCGCGCCATCGGGTCCGGTGAGGTACGGGGAGACGCTCAGCGCCGTGATCTGCTGGCGTGTGCGATCGCCGGCGATGTTCACGCGCCAGCTGAAGTTCTCCTTCGAGGCGAGGATGGCGCCGAACGAGACCTCGTGCGTGGAGCCCGCGAGCGTGCCGGCGTTCTGCCACTGGTTCGCGTACCCATCGGAGGCCGAGAGCGGGACGAGCAGGATCTGGTCGGTGGTGCGCTTCTTCGAGTATGAGTACTCGAAGGTGTAGCGCTTCGCCCAGTCGAGATTCATCCCGTACTCCTGCTCGGTCGAATGCGCCGGACGCAGGTTGGCGTTGCCGAGGGTCTGCTTCTGCGGCGCGCCGCCATTGAGCGTGAACGTCTCATACTGCGCGTCGAACACCGGGCGGAGGCCGGCCGTGCCGACCGAGGCGCGGAGCTTCAGCTCGTCGACGCCCGGTAGGTGCAGGTCCTCGTTGAGCCGGTAGGCGCCGGACGCGCGGTAGTAGGTCGAACTCCGAGCGGCCGACCCGAACAGCGACGACTCGTCCTGCCGGATCAGGCCATCGACGATGAGCTTGTCGCGGATGTCGAAGGTCGAGATCAGGAACTCGTTGCGGTTCTTCACCGGCTGGTCGAATGAGCCGGGGATGATCGTGCCGTTCACCGCCGCGAACTCGGGCACGCCCGGGACCGCGAAGCCGCCGGAGGAGACGCGCAGCTCGCTGCGGGTCTGGTCCTCGTAGACGAAGGCCGCCTTGGTGGTGTTGGTCATCCAGCTCAAGTGCTTGACGGCGGTGAGCGTGGCGCCCGCGTTGTAGTTGCGGCCGTTGCCGTCCGCCCGCAGTAGGCTGCCCGGCGTCGTGATCCCGCGGTTCGACATGTAGCCGAGGGGGAAGACGTCGGCGAAGGTGCTGCTGAACTGGTCGTAGTTGAAGTTCGCCTCACCCGTCAGCCACTCGAACGGCCGGTAGCGCAGGCGGCTCGTGCCGGTGACGCGGTTGCGCGTCGTCTCGCGCGTCTCGTTGGCGAGCCGGTAAAGCGGATTCGTCGCGTTGTAGACGAGGTCCGGGATCTTGGCCGCGTAGGGCGAGCCGTCCGGATTCATCGCGTACATGTTCGCGTCCGGTTCGAGGAAGGTGATCCCGAAGAATGGCGAGCCGTAGCCGAGCTGCGGCGTCTGGTCATCCGTGCGGGCCATGAACATCCCGACCGAGAAGTCGAGCTGGTCGTTCATCCGCTGGTCGACGTTGGCCCGCAGGTTCCGTCGCGTGAAGCCATTCCCGAGCTGCACGACACCGTCCTGGCGGGTGTTCTGGAACGAGACGTTGAAGTTGGTGTTGCCGCTGCGCTGACCGACCGAGAGGTAGTTGCTCAGCATCAAGCCCGACTTCAGCGCCTGCTGCTGCTGGTCGTAGACCACCGGATACGGATTGTCGGCGATGTCGTCCGCCTTCGTGACGCGCGGGCAGTTGCTGCCCGTGCTGCCGTCGGGGCAGAGGCGGGTGTAGTTGCCGCTGGCGTCGAGCTGGAAGCCGTGCGCAAGGGAGCGAGGCAGGCGCCGCGCCACGGTCGACGCGCCGACCTCGTTCCGGAAGGTCACCTCGGTCTGTCCCTCTCCGAGGTTGGCGCCGCGCTTGGTGAAGATCTGGATGACGCCATTGGCGGCGTCCGAGCCGTACAGCGAGCTCGCGGCGGCGCCCTTGATGACCTCGATGCGCTCAATGTCCTCGGAAGCGATATCGGCCAGCGAGGTACGCGAGATCGTGCCGTCGATGATGATGAGCGGCTCCTGCGAGCCGGAGAGGCTCGTGGCGGAGCGCAGGCGGATCGCCGGCGGCGAGCCGGGGCCGCCGGTGCCCTGGACGAAGTTCACGCCCGCCACCTTGCCATTCAGGCCGGCGAGCGGAGTGACGCCCGGCGTCTCCTTGAGCGCGTCGGCGCTGACCACACCCACCGAGAAGCCGAGCTTCTTTGTCGAGGTCGCGTCGGCGACGCCCGTGACGACCACCTCGTCGATCTGCAGCACGTCGCGCTCGAGCTGGAAGTCCACCGTCTGGATGCCCGCGCTCAGCACGATGGGACGGCGCTGCCCCTTGTAACCGATGTAGCGCACCGCGAGGGTCGCGGTGCGGCCGTTGGCCTTGGCGGGATCCACGGTGAAGCGATATGTGCCAGCCACCGTGGTGACGGCACCGATCTGCATGTCTTGCAGGAACACGTTCGCGCCGGCAACCGGCTGGCCGGCGGAGGTCACCTTTCCGGTGACGACTGTCTGGGCGTGCACGGCAGCAGCTGAGAAGGCGAGCATCGCTGCGCCCAGGGCTGGGTGCCGGAATCTCCGGAACGGCGTTCGACTCATAGAGGAGCCTTCTCCGATGTGGTGGTGGGTGGGGACAGTCGAGCACCGGGCGCCAATCGCGCCCGTCCAGCCGGGGCGCTGGGATCACGGTACGAGACGAAGGACCCGCTGTTGTTGGCGCGACCGCCTGAACTGACCAGCGCGGGTGAGTTCCGCGGCGGCATCCATATGGCGGAACTGGGGGCACACGTCGCGCGGGCGGGAGGGGAGTGGCGGACGTCCGCGCCGGGCGGCGACAGAGTAGGACCGCAGCTCCCGGAATGCAATAGCGAATGCATGGCCTGTCAATACAAAAGGTCGATCCAACTTCGGGGTTACCGCATCCGGATTTCATCGCTACCATGACAGCGGCCCGTTTTCCCTCCGCTTCTCCCCCACCGATCCGATGCCCCGCCTCACCGCCCGCGCTGCGGCGCTCGTCGTCCCGCTGCTCGGCGCCGTCCTCGGCGCCCGCACCCTCCCCACCTCCAGCCTCCGCGCGCGCGCCGACGTCGCCGCGGCCGTTCGCGCCTTCCTCACCACCGGACGCCTCGAGGAGGACGCGCGCCAGATCACGGCGCAGGACCGGCTCTCCGGCTCTCCGGGCGAGAACGCGGCGATCGACTACATCGTCGCGACGCTCCGGCGTGACGGAGTGCCCGTCGAGATCCACGAGATCTCCGCGTACACCAGCGATCCCCTCTCGGCGAAGGTCGAGCTCCTCGCCTCCGACGGCTCCGTCGCGCTGGCGCCGCACGCCATCACCGTCGCCTTTTCCGGTTCCGTCGCTGGCCTCGAGCGTCCGCTCGTCGACGTCGGCGACGCGAGCCTCCTGCCCGGTGTGCTCTCAGGCAGCGCCGGACGACTCGCCCTCGATGACGCGGCCGCGGTCGGCGACATCGAGCCCACGCCGGCGACGGGCGCGCCAGCCACCGGGACCACCAATGCGGCCGAGCGGGCTCGCTATCGCGAGGCGCGCGGTCGTCTGCGCGGTGCCATCGCCCTGGTCACTGGTACGCCCGGTCCCGACGAAGCCTGGGCGCTCGAGCAGCTCGGGGCCGTCGGCGCCGTCTTCATTAACCCGGCGGACCGCCTGAACGACCTCGTCACCACTACCGTCTGGGGCTCCCCTTCCAGCCGCGACGCGCACCGTGTGCCGCGCCTACCGGTCACGGAGATCATTCACCGTGACGGCGAGGCGATCCGCGCCCGCCTCGCGGCTGGTCCGATGCGCGTGCGCATCGCCGCGCAGACGCGCACCGGATGGAAGCCACTCCGCCTCGCCGTCGCCCGCATCCCGGCCGGTCTCGACCCGTCGCCCTCGGCGCCCTACGTGCTGCTGGGCGGGCACATCGACGCTTGGTACAAAGGCGGGAACGACGAGGGCGCGTCCAATGCGGCGATGCTCGAGCTGGCACGTGGCTTCTATCGTGAACGCGCCAACCTTCGCCGGGGGCTCGTCGTCGCTTGGTGGCCCGGCCACAGCAACGGCCGTTACGCCGGCTCCACCTGGTTCGCCGATCAGCGCTTCGTCGAGCTGCGCGACCGCGCCATCGCCTACCTCAACGTCGACGGCATCGGGCAGAAGGACGCGAACGCCTTCAGCGCCGCCGCCAGCGCTTCGCTCGCCGGCCTCGCGACCGACGTCGTGCGCGCGCGCGCGAACGCGCCCGTGCGCGTCCGTCGCCCGGGACGTGACTCCGACGAGTCGTTCAACGGCATCGGCATGCCGCTGCTCCAGCTCAACCACGAGCGGCCGGCATCGCTGGGCGGCTACTGGTGGTGGCACACGCCCGACGACACGTTCGACAAGATCGACTTCAACATCCTGAAGGGCGACGCAGAGCTCTACGGCGATGCCATCGCCTCGCTCGTCACCGCACCCCGACCGCCGATCGACATGGTCGCCGAAGTAGCGGCGCTCGGCACCATGCTCCGGGACCGTCAGGCCGCCGCCGGCAGCGCCATCGACCTCCGTGATGCCCTCGCGCGCCAAGGGCGGCTCCTCACGCTCGTCACTGACCTGCAGCACGGTCCCGTGCTGGCACGTCGCGGCGGCGACCTCGCCATCGTCCGAATCCTGCGGCCCGTCCACCGCGTCGTGTACACCCTCGGTGGCGCGTATCATCCGGATCCCGCGGTCGACTTCGGTCAGCTTCCCGGTCTCGCCGAGCTGCACACGGCGAGCACGGGCCCCGGCGGCGACGCGGCCCGGTTCGCCTCGATCGCACTCGTGCGCGAGCGCAACCGGCTCGTCGACGCGCTCGACCAGTCGATCGCCGAAGCCGAGCGCGTGACTGCGAACACAGGAACCCGGCAGCGCTGAGGCCGACCGGCCGTAGATCGACTCGCTCACTGACACCGCCCCTTGCTCAATCCACGATGCGTCTCCCACTGAAGCTCGCTCTTCCTCTCGCACTCGCACTCGCGCTCGGGCCGAAAGCGGCACACGCCCAATCCACCCTGTCCGGCAGCGAGCGGCGCATTCGCGACGCGGTCGCCGCCGCGCGAGAGCACCAGGTCGCCTACCTGCGCACCGTCGTCGACATCCCGAGCGGGACGCTGAACCTCGCCGGTGTGCGCCAAGTCGGCAGCGTCTTCCGCGCTTCGCTCGATTCGCTCGGCTTCCAGACGCGGTGGGTGAGCATGCCCGACGCACTCGGGCGAGCCGGCCACCTCGTCGCGGAGCATCGCGGCAAGGCGGGCAACGTGCGCATGCTGCTCATCGGCCACTTCGACACGGTGTTCGAGGGCGCGGGGCAGCAGTTCGTCCGGCAGGACTCCATCGCCCGCGGGGCCGGCACGAGCGACATGAAGGGGGGCGACGTGATCATGCTGTACGCCCTCAGGGCGCTGCAGGAGGCCGGCCGGCTCGACGAGATTAACCTGACGCTGGTCTTCACCGGCGACGAGGAGCACCCCGCGTTCCCGATCGAAACCTCGCGTCGGGACCTGATCGATGCGGCGCGGCGCAACGACATCGCGCTCGCCTTCGAGGGGGGCAACCGCAGCGACGCGACGGTCGCGCGGCGCGGCGCGAGCGCGTGGCGGGTGGACGTCACCGGCAAGCAGGCCCACTCGGGCGGCGTGTTCACTCCGGAGGTGGGCTATGGGGCGATCTACGAGCTGGCCCGCATCCTCGACGGCTTCCGTACACAGCTCGTCGGGGAGAAGTATCTCACCTTCAATGTGGGGGCGATGCTGGGGGGCACCGACGTGGCGTACGACACCATTGGTATCAAGGGCACGATGTCGAGCAAGCTGAACATCGTCTCACGCTCGGCCGTGGCGCACGGCGACCTGCGCTTCATCTCGGAGCAGCAGAAGGAGCATGCACGGGCGCGGATGCGCGAGATCGTCGCCCGTCACCTGCCCGGCACCGATGCCAGGATCAGCTTCGAGGACGAGTACCCGGCGATGTCGCCGACACCCGGCAACGCCCGGATCCTCGCGCAGTACGACTCCGCAAGCCAGGCGCTCGGCTACGGGAAGATCGAGGCGCTCGATCCGGGGCGTCGCGGTGCGGGCGACATCTCCTTCGTCGCGCCGCTGATCGATGGGCTGGATGGGCTGGGGGCACTGGGCGAGGGGGCGCACTCGCCGAGCGAGACGACGAACATCAACGCCATGATGATGCAGACCGAGCGTGCCGCGCTTCTGCTCGACCGTGTCGGGCGCATGAACGCCGGGTCGTTCGTTCGTCCTCCAGCGACGTGATGGCCATCGCGCTCGTCGAAGTTGACAGCGCGCAGGTGACCGAAACGATGACGCCCCGCCGAGAATAGTTCTAAGGCGGGGCGTCGTGCATTGCAGCGATGCGAGAGCTACCAGCGATAGTGCGCGAACGCCGCCGGGTTCGAGTCGGCAATACGTTCCATCGATCGGCATCAGGACAACCTATCACCATCATAGAGGCGACCATCCGCCGGACTCTCCTTCATTCGATACCAGACGATGCTGGAGTGAATGGGCACCAGAACGGGCACCATTGCTCAGGACGCGCGCTGGGCCGGAGAAACGCATCCGGAAAACCGTCTGCGCCATGTGAGGCGCCGGAGCCTGGCGCTCATCGGGTACAGCCGCAAGCGCGTCCGCACGGACGAAGGAGTCCCTCCTTCCACAACCTGATCGCGCTCCTGAACGGCCTCCTCGACCGACCAGATAGCATAGCGCGCTCGTACGCTGACTTCGCCCGCGCCTCGCTACCGAACCTCGCTCGTTACCGGTCAAACCCACGGCCACGAGCCTTGCTGGGCAGCATGCATCGACTGCCGTCTCGCTGGGTCGAGATTCACCGCTTCGGAAGACGGGTCGAGTGCCAGCTGTCGGACCGGGAACCTGCCATAGTCACTCGCCAGGTCCCGGCGTAGATCAGCAAGAAGGGAGCGCACGTCGCTGCGTCACCGGCCGAATCGCGCGTTAGCGCAGGCCCGCCTGCGGGCTCACGGCGCCGATATCATGCCCTGCGCTTCACGAGCGACATTTTAGGATGTCGTCGACGCGTTGGTGTGCTAGCACCGGTGCCGATTGCACAGAAACACCGGCGTGGAATTGCACACTTTCACCGGAGCCCTACCTCCAGGACCGCGCAGATCGGAACCAGCTATCTCCGTCAGTCACTGGAGCAACTACGCTGCGCCGGTGTGCAACAGCGCTTCCCGGTAAGCAGCCTGGCGGGTGTGCCTATGAACGGACCGATGATCCAGCCGTGCTGGTCGAGGTGGCGACAGTCTTCGCGAGATCCCCTTTTCTCCATCCGGTCTCAGAGCCCAGGGGTAGCTTCGAGACATGCGCACAAGAACCATTCCTATTGACCCTAGAGGCCCGGGCAGCCGCGCCGGTGCTTTTTCGGCGGCGCCAGGCAGTGATCCTGGCGCCGTGCCCGCTCACTTCCGGAGTGAGAACGCCACCAGCTCCGCCTTCTCTCCGCCGCCGGTCGCGATCACGACGTACTGCGTGCCGTCCGCCGTGCGGTAGGTGATGGGGTTCGAGTACCCGCGGCCTGCCGGGAGCGGATGCTGCCAGAGGACGCGGCCATCGCGGGTGTCCAGCGCGTACAGGACGCTGCCCCCGCC
>JAYUTY010000238.1:0-1665 GCA_043754875.1 Gemmatimonadota bacterium | reverse complement strand
CACCCGGGTAGTTCGGATACGCGCGCTGCGACGTCTCGTCGTACGTGCTCACCATCTCGATCGGTGCTCCAGTCGCGCGATCGTACAGCGTGAGGTCCACCGCCGCGCCCCGATTGTGCCGCGACCCCTCGGCCGGATTCGCCACGAAGATGTGCTTGTCCTCCGGCGATGCGTCCCAGAACATCTTGGTCACGTACCACGGGCGGTAGCCATCGTGCACGAGCAGCCCGAGCCCCATCGGCGCGAGCTTCGCATTGACGCGCACCACCGCCTCCGCCGCGGGACGCTGCAGAAACGCCCGCGCCTCCGAGTAGAACGGCGTGCCAAACAGGTTGTTGCTCGTCGCGTAGCGGATCTCGAGCTTGATGGTCGGATCGAGCTTCGTCAGCTCCACCAGGTCGGACGGGCGGAACTCGCGATTTTCGACCGGTGGTGTCGCCGCCATCGCCTCGCGCCGCAGCTCGGCGATCGGGCGCACCGGCGGCACGAGCAGCTGGTTGCCGGACTCCGGCCCCACCTGCCGACGCGCGAGCACGCGGTCGCCGATCGCGAGCTGCGTCGCGCGCCCCGCACTACCTCGCGTGAACCTCAGCCGCTCACCGCCGCCGGTGAAGGTGTCATCGCTGATCTCGGAGAGCACCAGATCGTTTCCCTTTGTCGTGTACACGACGAGCCGGCCCTCGCGCTCGAGGACGATCCGCGACGCGCTGTCGGGACCGTACTCGCCGATCAGGCCGAGCCATTTGGCCGGAGCGGCCGGCGGAGGCGTGACCTGCCCGGTCGCGACGCTCTTCTCGCGCGCCTCGAGCCCCGCTTGCGCGGGCGTTGGCGATGCAGCTGACGATGGCATCGCCGCGCCATGACAGCCGCCCGTCGTACCCAGGGCGAGAAGGCCGAGCCCGGCGAATAGACGGGTCCCGTAGGAACAGAGGGGAGTACGCTGCATTGGCAGGAAGAGTCGAGTGTACAGCCGCATCGAACGAACCGTCGCCCGAACGCGTCGGAAGAAAACCGCCGCGCGCTGCGCCGGTAAGGGTCCGGACGAGCCGCCGAGGCAGGATCCGCGCTTTACGCGCCTCGCCGCCGACACCACATTCAATGCAGCCAACGCGTCTCGACTCCGCGCTGACGGACGCCAGCTCGCCCATCGCCGCACGCCGTAGAGAGGTCCACGTGAAAGTCAGCTTCAAGGTCAACGGAAAGCCCCGCACCGTCGACGTGCCGGGCGACATGCCCCTGCTCTGGACCCTTCGCGACGTCCTGGATCTCAAGGGCACGAAGTTCGGATGCGGCGCCGCCCAGTGCGGCGCCTGCACCGTCCACGTCAACGGCGCCGCCACCCGCTCGTGCGTCCTCCCCGTCTCCGCCGTCCAGGGCGCAGGGATCACCACGATCGAAGGCCTCTCCCCCGACGGCACGCACGCGCTCCAGAAGGCGTGGGACGAGCTCGACGTCCCGCAGTGCGGCTACTGCCAGGCTGGACAGTTGATGTCTGCCGCCGCGTTGCTGGCAAAGACGCCGCACCCGACGGACGCCGACATCGACGCCGCGATGAACGGCAACCTCTGCCGCTGCGCCACCTATCTGCGCATCCGGCAGGCGATCCACCGCGCCGCCGACCTCGAGGCCGAGGCCACACAGGCCGGTGCGCCGCGCAAGCTCTCG
>JAYUTY010000237.1:0-5096 GCA_043754875.1 Gemmatimonadota bacterium | reverse complement strand
TCTCGTACAGGTAGCTGTCGGTCGACAGCGGGGCTTCGAGCAGGATCGGTGCGGTCATTGAATCTCCGGGGGACGAGTGTGGGGTGTCGTGCTGGGTCCTTCTGTTGCTGCCGCAGTAGGTGCCGCGCCGAGCGCGGCGAGAAGTGGCTCGCTCGCGATCTCCAGCACCGCGCAGAGGGCGCGGAGCGCAGCCAGGCGCTCGGTGCGGTCGGTCGTGTTGAACTCCAGGAAGAGCGGCCGCATCGACCGGTCGAAGATCGAGTCCGCCTTGCCGTGCACGTAGGCGAGCATCGCCGCGAAGTGGCACGCGACCTCGCCAGTGCGGTGCAGCAACCCGCGAAAGAGCGCGTCGACCACGACGGGCGGGTGGAACTCCGCGACCTCGTCGAGCAGCGGCGCGAGGCCACCAATGGGGGCGGCTGTCTCCAGCGCCCGGAGGATCGACGTCGTGCGCGCTGCGTCGTCCACGAGCGAGGGTGCGTAACGCCCCACGGCGAGCCGCACCTCGGGGTTCGTGGACGCCATTGCGTCCCGCAGCGCCGCGAGCGCCGCCGGCACACCCAGCTCCGCCAGCTCCGCCAGCTCCGCCAGCTCGGCCAGCGCCTCCACGTCGCGCCCGTCGACAGCCGGAACGAGCAGCGTGCGAAAGAACTCCCATTCGCTCGGCGACGACTGTCGCAGCGCGTCGATGTCGTACGTGTCGCCGTCGTGCCACTTGAAGTAGTCCAGCTCCATGCTGCGGAGAAATGTCTCGGCCGCGGCCGAGCCGCCGGGGATGGATGGCCGCGGCGCGGGGTGCCAGGCGTCGTGCTCGCCGCGCACCGCGTCCATGTCCACGTCGGGCGGCGGCGGGCCCGGTGGCTCGAGCACGAAGTAGATGCCCGCGTCATCGGTGAACTCGCCGCAGTAGAGAGAGCTGTTGCGCTCATGGAAGCGCAGTCCCTCCCCGCTCACGCGCGGCCGTGTGGAGACGGGACGTGCCAGCATCACGGTAGCTCCGACCGGTGGCGCGGGATGCACGTGCGCGACCTCGAGGATCGCATTGCCGGCGCGCAGCTCGTCGAGCAGCAGCCGTTGCAGCGGTGCGGGCATCGCGGCGAGGTCGGCGGCATGCACTGGGAGACGCTCGGCCAGCTCCGCCGCCAATAGACGATCCGCCATCCAACCCGCCGCCTGGATCGGCACGTTCCGCGGTCCAGTCACCGCGGCACCTTCGTGCCGGGCACCGGCCCCAAGCGTCTGAGCAGCTCGACGAACAGCGTCGTCACCTCGGAGAAGCCAGCACGCTGGCTCGTCGAGTACCGCTCGAGCATGACGTCCCGCAACGCCCAGTCGAGCGCCTGCGTCGCCACCCCGTAGATGCCGATGCTGGGCATCGTGTCCATCACGACCACGGGTCGGCGGCCCGCGACCGCGATTGCGTGGTCGAGCAGCCGATCGAAGTCGGGCGCGGCTGCCAACGCGGCCGCGAGATCCTCGAAGAGGTTGCGGGGAAGCCGCACCCGTGCGTCGCTCACCCGTAGCGCAGGAAGGAGCGCCAGCAACCGCGCGTCGAACGCGTCAGTCAGCGAGCGCCCCCCGTCCGTCACCAGAATGCGCAGCGCGTCGAAGTCCTCTCGCGTCACCCGCGGGCTCTCGCCGTGCACGCCAGCAGCCACGGGTGGCGCATGCTCAACCACGGGTCACGAGCGCCGAGCTCACGCGACGACTGCCGTGGCGCTGGCGTTGATCATCACGGTCGCAAGCATCGAGATCGCCGTCGTCCATGCCTCGCGGGCCGCCGGCGGGAAGGCGTCGCCGAGGACCTGCTCGAACGTCCAGAGCAGGGCGCTGCCGACGGTCGCGTAGTGTGACTCGAGGACGCCGTAGCCGACGTGGCGGCGGCCGAGCGCTTCGACGGCAGGCAGCAGCCGCGGGAGGTCCTCGACTCCGCGAACCACGACCGTGATCGTCTGCAGGAGCTTCGCCCCCTGCTCGGCCATGTTGCTGCCGGCGAACAGCGGCCGCAGCGAGGGGTCGAGCTCGAACAGGCGGGTGTAGAACCGCTCCGCAACGTCGTCGGTGGAAGCGGCCATCAGGGACCAGGTGGAGCGGAGCTGACCAATCTGTTCGGGGGGCATCGTTCCGGGAGCATGGAGGGGGCAGGGGAACCGGCCACCGTCAGGCAGCGGTCCGGGAGGTGGAGGAAGGATCGCGGGAGCTGTCACCGCCCGATCACCTGGGATCACCTGAGCCGGATCACCCCCGGGTGATGGGACCGCTCATCTTGCGGGCGAGCTCCACTGTCCCTGCCCATCCTTCTCGATCGCGAGCCTGCCTTGATGTCCCCGAATCACCGCACGCCCACATTCCTTTCGCTACCGCTCTTCCTGACCCTCGCCGTGGCGCTGGCGGGTGTGACCGCATCGCCACGCCAGCTCGACGCGCAGAACGCGATGGAGAAGGGGCGCCCAGCCACCGTCACTTCATCCGTGGTCGGCGAGTGGCGCCTGATACGTGCTGTAGTGGCGCCATGGGATACAACAAAGGACAGCGGAATAGGTGATTCGGAGCGCTGGATCGGAGAGCGGGTGCGCTTCGACGCGCACTCTGTGAGCGGACCGGGAGGGCTGACCTGTGGCAACGCCGTTTATACCGCCACCCGCTCTGCCCCCGATGCTCTCTTTCAGGGTTCGCTGCCCGCCCCCGCTGGGCGCGTTGCCGAGGCGCTCGGGATCGTGGCCTTTCCCGTGCCGGGGACGAGCCTGAGCTGCGACAGCGGGCTGTTCGAGTTCCATCGCGTGGACCCGAACACGATGCTCTTCGCGCTCAACGACATCGTCTGGACGCTGGATCGCTCGCCCGGCTCGTTTGCCCCGGACAGCTCCCCGGCCGGCGTCGTGCAGCTTCTGCTCGAGCGTCACTTCGCCGGCACGATGGCGTTCGATTCATCCACCGTCCTCGCCAAGCGCGACCTGCTCTCGACCGGTCTTCGGGCCCGCATCGCCGGCTACCTCGCGACTCCGAGCTCGCCGGACGAGGTGCCCGCGATCGATGGTGATCCGTTCACCGACAACCAGGAGTATCCCACCCGCTTCGGTGTCGGAGCCGCCTCGGTGAAGGGAAACGCCGCCACGGTCGCCGTGCGCTTCAGCGACGGTTTCCGCGCGCGCACCGTCTTCTATCTGCTGCGTCGGCAGGGTGGCGCCTGGCGTGTGGACAATCTGCGCTACTATCAGGGCGAGACGCTCAATGGCTGGCTGCGTGAGGGCTCCCGGTGAGCTGGCTCATGTCCATCCTCATCGCGCTGCTCGCCGCCGCAGTCGGCTGCGTGGCCGCCGGGATCGTCGCGGGCCTCGCCGTGAGCTGGTATCGCATCGGCTCGTTCGAGGGAAAGTCGAGCTACTTCGTCATCAGCATCGCCCTCGTCGGGCTCGTGGCGGGGCTCGTGATCGGACTGATCGTCAGCCGTGTCGTCGCCGGCTCCGCGAACCCCGGTGCCCTGAGGGCGCTCTGGATGTCGCAGCTCGCCGTCGTCGCGATCGCCGGCATCATCGCCGGCATCGCACGGACGCGGGCCGACGTCCCGCCGCGCATCGGCGGCCAGGAGCTGCTGCTCGTCGTGGAGGTGCGGTGGCCAGCGAGGCAGCGCGAGTCACCCGCGCGCGACACCACCGTACGCCGAGTGAACCTCTACGCGACGTCCGGCCGGGTGACTCGGGTCAACCACGAGGGTCCGCTCTGGACCGAGGACGCGCGACAGGTCGATGGCCGGTGGGTCGCCACCGGTGCCGTGGAGCTGTTCACGAGCCGCGGCGAGCGACTGGTGCTCATCGAGCCCGCCCCGCCCGGGATGCTCGGCTTCACTCTCCCGCTGCCCGCCTTTCCGCGCCGCGCGCAGCTCGCCTGGAGCGAGTGGATGTCACGCGCGCGACCAGGGGCGCCGCCGCTCCCGGACGGTTTCACGCTGCGCTACAAGGTGCTCCCCCGCACGCAGCCTGTGCGAACCCAGACGTTCGGCGATTTCGACGTCATGATGCTCGCTCATTCTTTCACCGCGTACTCCACGCCTGCCGGCGGCTCGGCGCTCGCCACGCGCGCGGAGTACACGGTGCGCTATCGCGGCGTGCCGGTTCACATCGATCACGTGGACGACAACACGGACAGCGCGACGGGCCATCACCCGCCAGCGCGCTTCGATCGCGTTGGCGAGGTCGCGGTGCTGCCCGGTGCACGGGCGCTCCTGGTGCTGGCCGCCGCGCCAGGCGAGAGCGGGCCGGTCTACCTGCTCGCGGGCGGCAGTGCGCAGCTGCGCACCGAGCTGGTGACGGGATCAGCGAGGACGCTGCGCGCGCCGGTGCTCACCACCGACGCCGAGCGTTTTGCGCGCGAACGCGATGCGCGGCTGACGGCCGGCTGGATCGATCAGACGACATTCGCCTCGAGCGGCAGCTATCTGTTCGAGGGGGCGCTGCTCATCACCGATCCGGCGTCCGTGCGCCGCTTCGCCGCGCCTCTCACGGTCCTGATCAACGTCAACGTCCCGCCACTTGGCCTCTCCCCCGACGGGCGCAGCATCGTGCGCGTCGCATTCCCACACGATGGGACGAAGGGTGAAGTGCTGGTGGTCACCGACGCCGTCACCGGCACGTCGACCATCCTGCCGATCGACCAGAAGCGCCTCCGCGTCGGCACGACCAGAGCGCTGGATCCACGATGGCTCACGCACTACTTCGCCTGGGAGCGCGGCGCCGATGGCGTGGACCGCCTGGCGATCCGGCAGCGGGTGACGCCGATGCCGTATCAGGGCTTCACCACCACGACTATCGACGGCTATCACGAATATCACGTGCAGCCAGCCGGCCAGCCGATGCTGGACGCGCTGAAATCGTTTCTGGCCGTGGAGTTCGGGGCGACGCGTACGCCGGCGGACGAGTCGGCGTACGGATATCAGGCCCGCGTCGGCGACCAGGTCGTGCACCTGCTCGCCAACGAGCGAGACAGCTCTGTTGCGGTCTTCATGGAGCTGAACACGGACACGCACCTCGTAGCCACGATCGGGGCACGCTTCAACGCGGCGCTCGCGACGGGGAAGTACGACCGTCTTTTTATGCCTT
>JAYUTY010000236.1:0-14732 GCA_043754875.1 Gemmatimonadota bacterium | reverse complement strand
CAAAGCTCCACCCACCGATTCGTCGCATCCAGCACGGCCAATACGCTCGCCGTCTCGACGCCATCCTTCACTTGCGCACTCCCCGTCAGCAACGCGGTGTCCCGCCCAAACCGCGTCGTCAGTCCCACGAACACGAATTCGCGATCGAACGCGTCAAGCAGTCGCACGCCTTCGAACACGAGCGTCCGCCCATCGTTGTCAGCCTGCGCCACCGCCGCGACCGCGGCACGCGCCGCCGTCTCGACTCGCAAGCGGTCACTCTCGAGTCCATTCGCCTCACCGACGAATAGCTCTTCATCACGCCGTAGCGTCACGCGGCAGCTCATCCCGCTCGCGCGCGAGCGCCGCACCTCGATGTCCTCGAAGTACAGGCGGCGCTTCGGTGCGTTCTGCGAGACAGGCTCGTCGGCGACGATCGTCGGCCCCCCGATCGGCGGCGTCATCCGCGCGTTCCGGAACGCCTCGGCCGCCGGACCTTCGCTCGTGGCCACAGAGATCTTCTTGTGGCTCACCCGCATCCCGAGGTGCGCCAGCAGTGCGCTCTCCACATTGCGTACGGTCTGCTTCGGCGACACTTCCGTCGTCGTCAGGATGTGCACCTCCTCCACCTCACCAGACGTCCCGGCGATGATGCGAACATTCAAGACGCCAGGCAGCGTGTTCAGCAACTCCTCCGCACGCGCGATCGGCAGTACGGTCCCGATCAGGGACGCGTCCGTGAACGGCGCATGCGAGGAGGAGGGCGGGGCGTTCACGGATTGCGCGGACACCGTTAGCAAGGTTTGGAGGGGAACGTTCGTGAAGTCCTACCGACCGAGGCGGGGCGCCAATGGTGCGGCGTGTCAGCTAGCCTTGCAGGGCTCGCTTGCGGTAGGTCATTGCCAATATTTCACTTGAGCACTTTTTAGTCAAGCAAGTACTCAAGTTCGGGCAGCCGATATTCCTTGATCTTTCTATAGAGTGTACGTTCACCGATCCCCAGGAGATCTGCTGCCCGACGCCGGTTGCCACGCGTCTCCTTTAGTGCCGCTTCGATGACCGCACGTTCGACTTCGGTCATCTTGGTACCGGGTTCAATCGTTACGACGTTCGGAGGGGGGCTCGCGTCACGTGGCGCAATCGCCTCAGCACCCGGAAGGGCGCCTGCAGGCCCTCGCGCTCCAGGAAGCACCTCACCGATGAAAGCGCCCCGCGGAGTGCCGAACTGCCCCCCACCCCCTGCTGCCCCACTGCGTCCCTCCTCCATCTGCCGGCGAAGGTCCTCCACCTGAAGCTTGAGCTCGAGCAGACTGCGCAGGATGAACTCCAGCTCACGCCCGTCCGCGCGCTCCGATTCGCGCACGAGCGGACCCACTCGAACCGGAAGAAAACGCGCTCCCCCACCTTCTCGGATGTGTCGAGGTAGGTCGACCGGTCCGATCTCGGTACCGTGCGACAGCACCACCATGCTCTCCACGAGATTCCGCAGCTCGCGCACGTTGCCCGGCCATGGATATCGCATCAGCATCTCCATCGCGTCCGCGGAGATGCCCGGAAAGGTGCGGTCATGCTGCGTGCTCAGCTCTCGTATGAACCGCCGCACGAGAAGCGGAATGTCGGCGGGACGCTCGCGCAGCGGCGGCAGGTAGATGTTCAGGACATTCAGCCGATAGTAGAGGTCAGTCCGGAAGCTGCCCTCCTCCACGTGCTCGCGTAGTGGACGGTTCGTCGCGGCGATCACTCGCACGTTGACCGAGATCGATTGGACGCCGCCCACACGCGTGAACTCCCGTGCCTCCAGCACCCGCAACAGCTTCACCTGCGTGGTCTGCGGAATCTCGCCGATCTCGTCCAGAAAGAGCGTGCCGCCATCCGCAAGCTCGAAGCGGCCGAGCCGACGCTCGGCCGCGCCAGTGAAGGCGCCTTTCTCATGGCCGAACAGCTCGCTCTCGAGCAGCGTCTCCGGCAGGGCGCCAACGTTCACGGCGATGAACGCCTTGTTCCGTCGTGGGCCGAGCGCTGCGAGTGCGCGTGCCACGAGCTCCTTGCCCGTGCCGCTCTCGCCCTCGACCAGGACGGTGCTGGAGACGGGAGCCATCTGCTCTACCTTCACCATCACCTCGCGCAACGACTCGCTCTCACCGATGAGCCCCGTCGCCTCCTGCAGCGCGTGCCGCTCCATCAGCCGACGCACGTGCAGCGCGAGCTCGTCCGACTCGATCGGCCTGGCGAACAGCTCGACGTAGCCAAGCGCACGGAGGCGCACTCGCTGCTCGACGTTGTCACGATCCATCACACCCACCACGGGTGTTCCGGCCCACAGCAGCTCACGAAGGAGACCGACGTTGGCGGCGTCGGTGAGGTCGCCCGTGATCACGATCAGATCGGGGCGCGCTCGCCGAATCTCCGCGCGCACATCGTCGAGCGGGCTCACGATCGCGGTCGAAATGCCGTCCGCCTCGAGGCGAGCGTTGAGCCGCACCGCAGTCTCGACGTCGTGCAGCGTGATCACGACGGTGCTCTCCGGATCACTCACGAGCGCACCTCCCTGCCGCCAGGCGAGTGATCGGTGGGCGAGCCACGCAGGATGTCGACGGCGTGCCGGGCGAGCGGCGCGAGGACGGAGAGCGAATCCCGAACGCCTGCTGGCGACCCCGGGAGGTTCACGATCAGCGTCCGCCCTCGCACGCCAGCGATGCCGCGGCTCAATGCAGCGCGCGGAAAGGAGCGCCCGGTCTCCTGCCGAAGTCGCTCCACGATGCCAGGCGCCTCGCGTTCGACGACGGCACGCGTGGCTTCTGGCGTGACGTCGCGCGCACTCAGCCCCGTGCCCCCCGTGGTCAGAACGAGATCGGCCGTCTCCGCATCACACCAGGCCAGGAGCTGCCGCACGATCGTGACGCGATCGTCGGGAACGATGGAACGCGCCGCAACGTCGGCACCCTGCTCACGTGCCCACTCGACGGCGGCGTCACCCGAGTCGTCTGCCCGCTCACCGCGGGCACCAGCGTCGGAGATGGTGAGCACCGCGATCCGCATCGGAGACTCCGCGCGCGTCGTCAGAGGTGCGAGGCGTGCTTGTAGAACGGCGGCTTGACCACGGTCGCGGGTACGCGCTTCCCCCGGATCTCCACGTCGAACGTTGTTCCCTCCTTCGCGACGGCGGCCGGCAGATAACACGTGCCGATCGGGATGCCGAGCGTGGGACTCATCGTGCCACTGCAGACGACACCACTCGCCACGCCGTCGTGAAACACGGGATATCCGTGACGAGGAAAGTTGCGGTCCGCCATCGTGAAGCCGACGAGCTTCTTCTCGACGCCCTGCTCCTTCTGCTTCGCGAGCACTTCGCTGCCAACGAACGGACCCTTTGCGAGCTTGACCAGCCAGCCGAGTCCGGCCTCCAGCGGGGTCACGGTGTCGTCGATGTCGTTGCCATAGAGCGCCATCCCCATCTCGAGGCGCAGTGTATCACGCGCCCCGAGCCCGGCCGGCTGGATCCTGCCGGTCGCCATGAGGGCGCTCCACATCGGCACGGCGACCTCGTTCTGGATGTAGAGCTCGAACCCATCCTCACCGGTGTAGCCGGTGCGGCTGATGATCGCCGGCAGTCCGGACACCTCGCCTTCCGTGAAGTGGTAGTACTTGATCGTGCTCAGATCGGTCTGCGTCAGCGTCTGGAGGATCTCGGCGGCGTGCGGCCCCTGGACGGCGAGCAGCGCCATCTCGTCGCTCGCGTCAGTGAGCGTGACACCGAATTCCCCTGCATGTCGTGCGATGTGGGCGAGATCCTTCGGCGCGTTGCTGGCATTGACGACCATCATGATCCGATCAGCGAATCTGTAGACGAGACAATCATCCTCGATCGTCCCGCGGTCATTGAGGATCGTCGAGTAGTGCACCTGCCCGATTGCCAGCGCGGCGACGTTGTTCGTCGTCACGTGGTTCACGAACTCCACGGCGCGATCGCCCGTCACCCAGAATTCGCCCATGTGCGAGACGTCGAAGATGCCGCAGGCCTCGCGCACGTTCTTGTGCTCAGCCGTGATGCCAGCCGGGTACTGCACCGGCATCTCGTAGCCGGCGAACGGGACGATCTTGGCGCCGAGCGCAGCGTGGATGTCGTGGAGCGGGGTGCGCTTGAGCGCTTCGGTCGAGGTAGTGGCCATCAGTCAGCGTCTGGAAGAGGAAGTATCGGTGACGAGAATATGCGCGAATGGCACTTCCTAGTGCCAGTGTGACAGGCTGATGTGCGCACGGCACCCATCCGGACGCGCATCAGCCTCCCTTCTCCTCGTGAACACCAGCCGCGTGCTCAGCCGCTTGACACCCGTGCGCCTGAACTCTATGGTGGCGCGCAGAAGCGCCATCGAACACGACCATGACGATCGCCCGCGAGGACCGCTCTTCAGCGTTTCGCGAGGCGCCTGCCTGTTCCCGGCGCCATTTCGGCGTCCGGCGAAGCAACTCCCCCCACCAGAGTTCCGCATGCGTGCTTCGCGTAGTCCCTGTTCGACCTCGTCTGCTCGGCGCTGGCAGGCACTCCTGATTGCGCTGGCCGCGTGCGCCGCTGCGAGTGCGGCCCAGGCGCAGACGGCCACGCTGACCGGCCGCGTGACAGGCGAGAACGGCCAGCCGATCACGGGCGCACAGGTGCGACTGGTCAACACGACACTCGGCACCCTCACGGGCGAGAACGGTCGCTACGTGCTGGGGAGCCTTCCGCCGGCCCAGTACAAAGTCCGGGCACAGATGCTCGGACATCGTCCGCTCGAGCGGACGGTGACACTCGCCGCTGGCCAGACGTTGATGGAGGATTTCTCGCTCAAGAAACAGGTACTCGAGCTCGACGCGCTCGTTGTGACCGGGATCGCCGGCGCGGCGCGCCAGCGCGAGGTCGGCAACGCCGTGTCGCAGATCGACATGTCGAAAATCCAGGAGCCACCGCAGTCCGTGGGACAGATGCTCCAGGGGCGCGCCCCCGGAATGACGGTGATGGCCAGCTCGGCCGGCGCCGGGAGCGGCTCGATGATCCGCCTGCGCGGCAACGTGAGCGTCGCGATGAGCAACCAGCCGCTGATCTATGTCGACGGCGTTCGCCTGCGCAGCGACGGCTATGCCAAGAACATCCCGCCGACTGGCTCCGACCTGCGAGGCGGCAACGACATCGCGAGCCCGCTCAACGACATCAACCCCAACGACATCGAGCGGATCGAGATCCTCAAGGGCGCGGCAGCATCGACGCTCTACGGCACCGAGGCTGCGGCCGGGGTGATCCAGATCTTCACGAAGTCGGGCCACGCGGGTAAGCCGCAGTGGTCGCTGCAGGTGGATCAGGGCTTCGCGCGCTCGCTCCCCTTCGGCCCGGATGAGTCGACCGCACCACCCAGCGACACGATCCCGAAAATCTACCGTGACAGCTTTCCCGATCGATTCGCCGGACTTCCCGATCGCGGCGTGTCTCGGGCCGGCGGTTCGTCCCGCTACCTCTTCATCGATCCGTGGCTGCGAAATGCATCACAGCGGCGTCTCTCGCTCTCGATCGGCGGCGGCGGTGATGCGCTTCGCTATTTCGTCTCGGGAACGGCCACCAATGAAGATGGCGTGCTGCCGAACGACAACGAGCAGCGGAAGGTGATCCGCGGCAACTTCACCTTCACGCCGATCTCCAACCTGCTCTTCAGCTTCAACACGTCGTACACGAAGGATGCGATCACCAACACGGCTGCCGGCAACAACGCGCAGGGGCTGACGCTCAACGCGTTCCGCCGCGACCGCAACTACGCGTCGAACGATCGGCCGGAGGTCGTCGGGAAGCTCCTCAACCAGGAGCTGACGAGCGATATTGACCACCTGATCACGGGCGGCACACTGACCTGGAGCCCGACGACGAACCTCACGAACCGGTTCACGATCGGCTACGACCTCGCCCAGATCGCCAACCGGAATTACCGCCCGTTCGGCTTCGTCTCCGCGCCCACTGGCATCATCTCCAACAGGGAGAATGCCTACCAGAACCTCACCTTCGACTACGCGGGAAGTCTTGCCGTCGGCATCCTACCCTCGCTGCGGTCGACGATCTCATGGGGCGGCCAGGCCGTCACCACGCAGTCCCGCGAAACTTCCGCCTACGGTGAGAATTTTCCGGGACCCGGCCTCGCCACCGTGTCCAGCGCCGGCACGACGCTCGGCTTCGAAGAGCGC
Source organism: Gemmatimonadota bacterium (assembly GCA_043754875.1). Lineage (GTDB taxonomy): Bacteria > Gemmatimonadota > Gemmatimonadetes > Gemmatimonadales > Gemmatimonadaceae > AG11. The sequence goes on along the minus strand of JAYUTY010000236.1, from coordinate 8,549 downwards.
CAACGCGTCGTGAACGCGGGATTTTTCGGGCAGACGATCTTCGACGTCAAGAACCGCTACTTCCTCACGCTCGGCGGTCGAGTGGACGGCAACAGCGCGTTCGGGTCCAAGTTCGGGCTTCAGACGTATCCGAAGGCGAGCCTGTCGTGGGTTGCCTCCGAAGAGTCGTTCTGGCCCAAGTGGAATCCGGAGATGAAGCTCCGTGCGGCGATCGGACAGTCTGGACGCGCACCCGGCGCCTTCGACGCGATTCGCACCTGGGAGAACCCGCCGAGCGGGTGGGGCGGCCAGCCCGCGTTCTTCCCGCGGAGCGTCGGCAACTCCGAGCTGGGACCGGAACGGACGACCGAGATCGAAGTCGGCTTCGACGGAGCGCTCCTCAGCGACCGCGTGAGCACCTCGTTCACCTGGTATCAGCGCACCGTGCACGACGCTCTCTTCAACACTCGCCAGATCCCGTCGCTCGGCTTCCTCAACTCGCAGCTCCAGAACGTGGGGCGAATGGGCAGCAACGGCGTCGAGGCGTCGCTCACGACCGTGCTGGTTCGGCGCAAGGATTTTGAATGGTCCGTCGGTGGGTCGTACTACACTAACAACACGAAGGTGGAATCGTTGGGCGGCGCGGCCGACTTCTCGATCGGCAACTTCGGCTGGATCATGCAGGGGCAGGCCATTCCGATCATCCGCACCGACTTCTGCCTTGCCCATCCCGACCAGGCGGGGGCACCCGAGGTCATCTCGCCCACAGCGGCTAACCCCACCGCCTGCAACTACGGACCGAACACGCCGCCGCGCACCATCGGCGTCAACAGTTCGTTGTCGCTCCCGTACGGCGTCAAGCTGAACGCGCGCGGCGAGCACATGGGCGGACACTACATGTACGACGGCGCTGCCTTCAATGCAGTGACACGCTCCGTCCGGTGGCCGGGATGCTACGACTTCTACTCGCTGCAGGAGGCCGGACGGATCGCCGACGCGACGCAGCTGCAGCGCGCGCGCTGCACGGCATCCACGACCAAGGCGGACTACTTCATCTATCCAGCGGACTTCTTCAAGCTGCGCGACCTGTCGATGGCCATCCCGCTGCCAGCTCGGCTCATGCGCGGTTCGACATCCAGCATGCTCACGCTGGCCGGACACAACATCTACAAGTGGGTGAACAAGGACTTCCCCGTCTTCGATCCCGAAACCGGCAACAACGGCGGCTTCGATTCGCAGGTGCGGTCCATCCTCGAGCAAGTGCCGCCGCCGGCAACGTACACGGCGTCCATACGCGTCGCGTTCTGAGGCCCGCCATGATGACTCTTCGAGACAACCTCTCACGGACCGCAGCCATGATGAATTGCCGCAGCGTCGCGGCCACCCTGGTGCTGTGCGCCGGCGTGGCGGGATGCGATACCAAGGTATCGAATCCTGGTCGGTTCGAGGACGCGTATCTCTTCGATCGCGATGCCGCGACGGCACTCGTGAACGGAGCTGGACGCGCCCTCTCCGCCGGAATGAACTGGATCGGCTACACCGGGGCAGCGGTCGCCCGCGAGATCCATCCCGCTGGTTCCACGGGCAGCTTCGGCATCAGCACCACGTGGCAGAACGGCGAGCTGTCGGGTAGCGACGCCGATCTGGATCCGCACTGGGAGCAGGCGCAGCGCGCCCGCTGGATCGCTGAGGAGGCCATTCGCCGCCTCGAAGCGGCGGGCCCTCCGCCGGCGGGTGCCCTTCAGACCCCGGCGGCGTACCGCAACGTCCTGCAGCTCGCCTACATCTACGCCGGCTACGCCAACCGCGTGCTCGGCGAGAACATGTGCGAGGCGACGATCGACGGAGGACCCGCGGTGGCCAGCTCAGTGTTCCTGACGCGCGCCGAGAGCCTGTTCACGAAGGCGATCGGCACCACCGGCGGAACAGCGACCGTGCTGGCGACGCAGCTGCCGCAGGCCTACGCCGGCCGGGCAGCGGTACGACTCGACCTCGGGAAGCTCAACGAGGCCGTTGCGGACGCCGGCGTCGTGCCGATCGGTTTCGTGATGAACCTGCCGTACTTCAACATCGGTGACGACGCACAGCGGAACCGCATCTTCTGGTCGGCGGGCAACACGCGCGAGAGCGGCTCTCCGTACCGGGCACACACGCAGTGGAACACCTGGTACTACGATTACAAGCTCGCGTCCAACGATCCGCGCGTGCCGATCACCGTCACGACGATCAAGGGTGATGCAGCCATCGACTGCTGCGGAACGGTTCCCTTCTATCCCGAGGCCAAGCACAACAGCTCGGCGGCCGCGATTCGGTTGTCCAGCGGACGGGAGATGCGGCTGATCGAGGCCGAGGCCAAGCTCAAGGCGGGCGATCTGGCCGGTGGAATGACAACGATCAACCAGGTGCGAACGGCGGCGGGGGCACCAACGATCACCGCGACTTCCCTCGACGACGGCTGGCGCCTGCTCAAGCGCGAGCGGGGGATCGAGATGTGGCTGGAAGCTCGCCGGCTGGGCGACCTGCGACGCTGGAAGGCGTCGAACACTCCCGGCGCCCTCGATGTGCTCGAGGTTCCTGGCGCCGCATCGCATCTCGTGAAGCAGGATCTCTGCTTCCCCATCTCGCGGTCGGAGCGCGAGACGAACCCGAACCTGCACAGCTGATCCCGTCTAGGGTGGACAAACGACGAGGGGGCGAGAGCACGTGCTCTCGCCCCCTCGTCGTTCGCGCCACGGCACGAGTCACGGCACGAATCGAAACAGGGGCACGCGAAGCTCCATGGTGCCCGGGTCGGGCACGCGCCCCGAGTTGCTGCTCTCGCCCGCGAGCGCCTTGAGCGCCGCCACGACCGCAACGGCCACCACCCCCCCCACGACTGCCCCGGTGCGCAGTCGGTCGAGGCGCCGAGACTCGAGCTCGACGAGATCAGATGGGGCGACGGAGATTCGCTGGTTGAGTGTCTGCGCAGACGAGCCGACGCTCCCCGACATGATGGCCGGCACCTCGATGATCATGCCGGAGGCTCGATTCTCGATCAGCCGGCCGGCGATCAGGCGGTTGTCGGTGGTGCCGAGCAGAGGGGCGAGGCGTTGCCCCGCGTCAACGGTCAGCCGTGCGCGAACCCCACTTCCCGGTTGCGCCGATGTGGGTTCGATGGGCGCGTACTGATAGCAGCCGGCGAGCAGCGGCAGCACGACGAGGTGGCGCAGGCGCATGTCTGGTCTGTGCGAAGTGGGCGAGCTGGCGATGACTGCGTTCCCGACGCTGTTTTCTGCTACTTCCTGTAGTCCAGTGCAGGTTTCTGGCTACCCAGTCGCGTGACGTAGGTGAAATTCGGCCCGCGCTGCCTGCTGAACTCCGCGGCAGCCGCGGTGATCGTCGCAGGACTTGTGAACAGCTCGGCGGCCGTCAACGCCATCGTCTTCGCGGCGACGACCATCCCCTTGGATCCGATCGACATCCCTCCAGCCGCCACCGCTTGCCACGAATGGGCCGGCGTGCCCGGCACCCACGTGGCGGCGGTGAGCTGGACGGTCGGCACGCGCCAGCTCACGTCGCCCACATCAGTAGATCCACCGCCCACGGGGCTGACGAGGTCCAGGGGGAACACCTTCGCCGTGGTCGCGAGAGGAACAGCGGAGTTGTAGAGCGTCTGCTGGACGCGCTCCGCCCACGCCTTCTCCTCGGCGGTGTAGGCGAAGCCACCGACGCGCTCGAGCGCACGCTGCTGCACCTTGGCGAGCGTCTCGTTGATCAGCAGGCTATGCACCGAGCTGATGAGCGAGAGCTCGTACGTGGTCCCGGTGCCGAGGGCTGCTCCCTTCGCCGCGTTGACCACGCGCGACCAGATGTCGTCCACGACCTTCATCTGCGGATGACGCACCGTGTAGTACACCTCGGCCACATCGGGCACGACGTTGGGTGCCTTGCCACCATTCGTGATGACGTAGTGGATGCGCGACTCCTGCGGGATGTGCTCGCGCAGGAAGTTGGTCATCACGTCCATGATCTCCACCGCATCGAGTGCGGAGCGACCCTGCTCTGGGGCGGCCGCTGCGTGCGCGCTCACTCCCTTGAAGCGGAACTTGCCCGAGATGTTGGCCAGCGAGCTCGTGCCGGTCACCTCGTTCCGGTCGCCGGGATGCCAGGTCACGGCGACGTCCACGTCGTCGAAGAGCCCGTCGCGCACCATGTACACCTTGCCCGAGCCGCCCTCCTCGGCTGGCGTCCCGTAGAAGCGCAGGGTACCTACGATCTTGTTTGCGGACATCCACTCCTTCACGGCAATCGCCGACGCAGCCGCGGCAGTACCGAAGAGATGATGTCCGCATCCGTGCCCTGCTCCACCGATGACGAGCGCCCGCTGCTCCGGGATCGTGTCCTGCGAGAGCCCGGGCAACGCGTCGAACTCGCCGATGATCGCGATGACGGGCTTCCCATGCCCGAACTCGGCCGTGAATGCCGTCGGCATCCCCGCGATACCCTTTGTCACGCGAAAGCCGGCGGTACCGAGCTCGGACTGCAGCAGCGCGCTGCTCTTCGTTTCCTGGTAGCCCACTTCGGCGAAGCTCCAGATCTGCCTGGCGACCTCACCATAGTGCGCAGCTCTTGCGTCGATGCCCGCCAGAATGGTGGCGGTATTGTCCGTGCCCCCACGGGTCTGGCTTCGTGCGGGAGGAGCTCCAGCGACCAGTAGGAGAAGGAGGAATCCGGAGAGTGTGCGCATGGTCGCGAGGCTTGAGGGGAGAGCGTTACGGCGCGGCCAACAATACACTTCGTCGCGCACGTACCGCAACGAGCGCTCGACGATGCGCGGATGCCACCGCGTCGATTGCGACGACCTCACCAACAGCGACCGAGCAGCGGCACCACGCAGAGCCGGTGAACAGCCCGGCGGCGAACGATCAGGTGGGACAGGACGGCTGCGACCGCGCACTGACAACCGAGAGGGCACCCAGGAATGAAAGCATCATTCACGCACCTTCCGACGCGCGTGGCGGTCAGCTGCGATTCGCCAATGAGGCGATGATCGCGACGGCGGCCGGCAAGGCCTGCACGTACAGGATCTTCCGGTTGGCGGTCGCCGCCCCGAAGACACCCGCGACCACGACGCAGACGAGAAAGAAGAGCCGGACCGCGAACCCGTCAGCGCCCTGCAGCACCCCCCAGAGCAGCCCTGCGGCCAGGAAACCGTTGTAGAGCCCCTGATTCGCGGCGAGCACTCTGGAGTCGCGGGCGAACGCCTCGGTCGTCCCGAATGCACGTCGCCCAGCGGGCTTCGTCCACAGGAACATCTCCAGCACGAGGAAATAGAAGTGGAGCAGCGACACGACCAGCGTGAGCATGCGGGGGAGCATCGTCATCGTTCACTCTCGTCTCTCGTGATGAGCGCCGTTCGCAGCGCCTCAGGGTGAAACGACTTCGAGTCGCGCGATCACGTCGCCTTCCAGAATGCCGTCCACCACTTCGATGCCGCTGACGACGTCCGCGAAGACGGTGTAGTCGCTGCCGAGTCGCAGATTGTCCCTGAGATTCACGAACCACTGCGCGTCACCCGTATCGTGGCCTCGCGTGCTCATTCCCACGGTCCCGCGCACGTGCGGCATCACGCCAAGCTCGTCGCGCAGAAAGCGTGCAAGTCCCACGAACTCGTTCGAGCCGGGGCTGCCACCCTGGATGACGAAATCGGGTTCGACGCGATGCCAATCCGTGCCGGCGTAATATCCACGTCGGGCAAGCGCGAGGACGCGCGCGGCCATGAGCGGTGCGACGTCGCCACGGAGGCGCACGACGAACGCTCCACCCCCGCTCGCCGACGCCATGACGACACGTAGGCGGACATCTTCGCCGAGGGCGAGCGCCACGGCGTCAGCCGGCAAGTCGTGCTGCCGTGCTGGTGGCCTATCGTCGGTCGTCGGACGACCTGCGGCGGCCAGGAGCGCGGATCGAGTGTCGCGCGCGGACGCATTGGCGCGCGTCACCCATCGCTCGAATGCGCTGCTCGCGGCATCGCGAACGGACGTCCGGGGCGAGCCGGTGAGCGCGACGGCGGCCGCCCGCACTGCCTGCGCTCCAGGCGCACGAAGCGTCGCCAGATAGAGCGGATCATCGAGATGCCCGGTGAGCTTGGAGAGGGCATCAATGGCCGCTTCCTTGACGTTGTCGTTGCGGTCACGAGCGAGTGCACGAAGCTGCGGGACATCGGAGAGGATCGCGCCCGCGCGCGCTGCATACATTCGCACCTGCCACTGCTGGTGCCGCGACAGCCGTAGGTGGCGAGGACGTGCTTCAGCGGGACGCAGGCGCGCGATGGCGACGATGGCGTGTGCCGCAGCGTGCCAGGACACGCTGCCGCTGGTTCTGCGTGCCGCGTCAGCCGGTAGCGCGTCGATCCAGCGGCGTAGCGTCTCCGCGATGGCCTCGTCACCAGCGCAGGCTGAAGTGACCAGGTCTGCGGCGTGGAGACGAACGGGCCAGGCGCTATCGGCGAGCGCGGCACGCAGCACGCTGCAGTCGGCGCGCTGCGGTGCGAGCGCCCGATAGCGAAGGCGCCACGCGGGCTCCGGCCAGCTGACGGGACTCTCCGGCGCAGGGAGCGAATCGCGCATCTTGAACTTTGAATCCGTGATGCGCCAGCGCGCACGTCGCGCAAGGAGCTGCACGCGCGCGTCGGAATGCCCGATGCCCTCGGCCAGCGCGACGTCAGCGGAGTCACGACGATCCTCTGCCATCAGGATGCGGCCGACGAGTACGGAGTCGCTGGCGGTGAGGGACTGGGCTAACGCCGGCGGCGCAAGGATCGGGATCATCGCGAGTGCGAGGACCACGAGGAGACGCGGCATGAATCGGAGAACGATCGTCATGACGGACGAGACTCGACTGATGACGTGAGCAATGCGCGTCTGGCGACGCGATCACGCCGCCGCGCCCGCCCCGAGTGTACGGGAGCCGCCACGCGAGCACAACCTCCCCGACAGCGGACGATTGCTCGATTACCGATGCGGCACCGGGGTGCTATGTTGCCTCCGCTCGCATCGCATTCTCCTTCCCGGCGGCGAGCGTCCAATCGACCCTTTCCTCGCATGTTCAGCATGATTGGCTTGCCGAATCGACGCGTCTCCCGCATTGCCCTGCTCGGCAGTCTGCTCGCGGCGTCACCCGCTGCGCCGCTGGCCGCACCGCTCGCGGCACAGGCAGGCGCGCCGCTGATGCGCGATGTCGTTCGCGCTGACGATGGACACGGGCTCGTGCTCTGGTCGAAGCGTCCGAGTCACGGCGCGCCGCGGCGTGGCGCGATCCTGCTCCTGCATGGAGCAACATGGAGCGCGCGACCCAACTTCGACCTGCGGGTGCCCGGCGCGAACGCGAGCCTGATGGACGCGCTCGGTGCACGGGGCTTTGCGGTGTACGCTCTGGACCAGCGCGGCTACGGCGACACGCCGCGCGACACGAGCGGATGGCTGACACCCATTCGAGCAGCGCGCGATGCGGCAGAAGTGCTCGACTGGATCACGCAGCGCGCGGCGCGCGGCGCGCGGCGTCCAGTGGTGATCGGATACTCGCGCGGGTCGCAGACAACGACGCTGCTGGCGCAGCGGAACCCGGAGAAGCTGTCCGCCGCAGTGCTCTACGGATTCGCGGTCGACCTCAGCAAGCCCGTTCGCCAGGCGAAGCTTGACGTACCGCCACGCGTGCGGACAACGGCGGAGGGTGCGGCGGAGGACTTCATCACGCCGGAGTTCACCCCTGCGGGAGTGAAGGATGCATATGTACGGGCCGCCCTCGCACACGACAGCATCAAGGTCGACTGGCGTCATGAAGAGGAGCTGGATGCGATCGACGTGGCGACGCTCAAAGTGCCCGTGCTGGTGCTGAACGGCGAGCGGGATCCGGTCGCCAATCACTTCGACGTCGCCACATTCTTCAAGCGGCTGAACGGAGTCGACCGGCAGTGGAGCGTGCTCGCGCACGCGGACCATGTGGCGCATCTCGAGCGGCAGCGCGAGTGGGTCGATGCGGTAACGAGCTTCGTCGAGCAGACGCGCTCACGGCCGTGAGTCACGTACGGCGCACCAGCACGAACCGCGTCCAGTTCTCTGTCCGGTCCTCCAGCCCTTCCGCGAGCACGGTGAGACCATAGCGCTCCGCCGCCCAGGGTGCGGCGACCGCCGCGACCGAACGGTCTCGGCGAATGGCAACCATGCGTGCCGCACCGGCAGTATCGTGCGCCTCGATCGCGTGAATCGATGGGTGCTCGGCAAAAAAGCGCGTGCACTGTCGCAGCGCGACGGGATGACTGAGCACCTCGCGCAGCTCTTCGACGCGTGTGCCCGGAAGGCCGAGTAGTGCGAGCTGGATGGGCAGGCGATGCTCGGCGATCTGGTCGATGCGTCCATCCGCGCGCGCGAGGAGCTCGGTTGCCTCGAAGACCTCGCCGGCGATGAGGTTTTCTACCGGGATGACGGCAAAGTCGGCCAGCCCGTCGAGAACCATCGCCACGGCGTCATCGAAGGTCGCGGTGGGCACGAGCGCGAGCGGCCCGCGCACGAGCGCCTCAGCGGCCGACTCGC
>JAYUTY010000235.1:0-5127 GCA_043754875.1 Gemmatimonadota bacterium | reverse complement strand
TGACGCTCCTCCAGAAGGGCAGCCGGCTCAGCGTGCAACCGGTCTCTCCGTCGGAGTGGGCGATCATCAGCGCGATGGGCAGCGTTGGCGCTGCGAAGGCTCGGCGTTGATCGTCGGGCGAGCAGCGCAGTCAGTGGTGGCGCAGGAAGAGCCAGAGTCCGCTCGAGAGGCCGACGATCGCCACCAGGCCGCGCACGGCCCCCTGCGGTAGCCGCTGCGCCGCGCGCGAGCCGACATAGCCGCCGAGCGTCGCGCCCGCCGTCATGCTCAGCGCCACAGGCCAGTCGACGATCCCGCTCGCCACGAAGGTCGCTGCCGCGACGGCGTTCATGCAGAAGCCGCCCCAGTTCTTGAGGCCATTCATCCGGTGGAGGTTCGTGAACCCCATGAAGCCGAGAGCGGCGAGCATGAGGATCCCGACGCCGGCGCCGAAGTAGCCGCCGTACACTCCCACCCCGACCTGGCCGAGTAGCATCGCGACGCCGGGCCGTCGTTCGTCGAACCCGATGTCAGCGCGCGGTGCCGTCTCGTGCCGCCGCACCCACGCGAGCAGCGGCTTCTGCACGATGAAGATCGTCGTCGCTCCGAGGACGAGCCACGGGACGACGCGGTCGAAGGTCGCGCCCGGGGTGTGCAGGAGCAGTAGCGCGCCCAGCCCCCCGCCGATCAGGCTCGGCAGCGCCAGTGCCACCACCCAGTAGCGTCCACCCGTCAACTCGCGACGATAGCCGAGCATGCTGCCGAGTGCGGCAGGCAGCAGCGCCACGGTGCTCGTCGCGTTGGCGACCAGTGGGCTCAGTCCCGCGGCGATGAGCGCCGGAAAGGTGAGCAGCGTGCCGCCACCGGCCACGGAGTTCACCACGCCTGCGACGAGCGCGGCCAGCGCGGCAACCAGCAGTCGCCCGGAAGGGATCGGCGCGACGAGGGCAGCGGACAGAAGCAAGGCAGCTCGGGTGACGGGGCACGCCGCACGCAGCCGGCGCAGGAGTTTTTCAATTGTAGTGGAGTGGCGGCCCCCGAGCCACGCGCTCATCGCACGGGCTCCAATGTCGCCGCATCGGGCACTCCGATACATTTCCTTCGCGGCAGAGCGCGCGCTCCGCCGGATACGGCGCAGGTTACGGCGCATCTCTCGGGAGAACGTGGACATGAGCAAGACGGAGTCGAACGCGTCGGGCGGCGGAGCGCTCGAGATCAGGGACACTCGCACCGGAACGTCCTACTCGGTTCCGGTGATGGAGCCGGCGACGGAGGGCGACACGGCCATCCGGGCGATGGACCTGCGCCAGATCAAGCAGAGCCCCGACGAGTTCGGGCTCATGACGTACGATCCGGCGTTCATGAACACGGCGTCGTGCAAGAGCGCGATCACCTTCATCGATGGCGACAAGGGGATCCTGCGCTACCGCGGCTACCCCATCGAGCAACTCGCCGAGAAGGCCAGCTTCCTCGAGACGGCGTGGCTGCTGCGCAATGGTGAGCTCCCCTCGCAGAGCGAGTACGACGACTGGCGCTACCAGATCACGTTCCACACGTACGTGCACGAGAACATCAAGACGTTCCTGCAGGGCTTCCGCTACGACGCGCATCCGATGTCGATGCTGTGCAGCTCCGTCGCGGCGCTCTCGAGCTTCTATCCGGACGCCAAGAACATCGAGGACCCGGCCGAGCGCCACATCAGCATCGTGCGCCTGCTCGCCAAGCTGCCGACGCTCGCGGCGTTCTGCTTCCGCCACGTGAAGGGGCTGCCATTCATCTACCCGGACAACGACCTTGGCTACGTCGAGAACTTCCTCTCGATGGTGGCGCGGATGTCCGAGCCCAAGTACGAGGGCAACCCCGCATTCGTGAAGGCGCTCGAGGTGCTGTTCATCCTCCACGCCGACCACGAGCAGAACTGCTCGACGAGCGCGGTGCGGGCCGTCGGCAGCTCGCACGTCGATCCATTCTCCGCGGTGGCGGCGGGAATCGCGGCGCTCTACGGCCCGCTGCACGGCGGGGCGAACGAGGCCGTGCTGCACATGATCAAGGAAATCGGCGACAAGAAGAACATCCCGGCGTTCATCGAGAGCGTGAAGGCCGGGAAGGGCAAGCTGATGGGCTTCGGTCATCGCGTCTACAAGAGCTACGACCCGCGCGCCCGCATCGTGAAGACGCTCGCCGACGACGTCTTCAAGGTCGTCGGGATCGACAAGGATCTGGAGATCGCGCTCGAGCTCGAGCGCATCGCCCTGTCGGACGACTACTTCATCTCGCGCAAGCTCTACCCCAACGTCGATTTCTACACGGGGCTGATCTACCGCTCGATGGCGTTCCCGACGGACTTCTTCACGGTGCTGTTCGCCGTGGCGCGCACGGCCGGCTGGCTCGCCCAGTGGGAAGAGATGCTCAACGACAAGGAGCAGAAGATCGCGCGTCCCCGGCAGATCTATACGGGCTATGGCGAGCGGGCATACGACGGGACGCTGGACTACTCCAAGGCGATTCAGCGGAAGGACGCAGTCCGCAAGTAGCTCGGCACGAGCAGGTCATGAGGTTGCAGTGAAGAGTGCCCGCATCGAGATCTCGATGCGGGCACTCTTCACTGCAACCTCATGACCTGCTCGTGCCGAGCTACTTGCGGACTGCGTCCTTCCGCTGAATCGCCTTGGAGTAGTCCAGCGTCCCGTCGTATGCCCGCTCGCCATAGCCCGTATAGATCTGCCGGGGACGCGCGATCTTCTGCTCCTTGTCGTTGAGCATCTCTTCCCACTGGGCGAGCCAGCCGGCCGTGCGCGCCACGGCGAACAGCACCGTGAAGAAGTCCGTCGGGAACGCCATCGAGCGGTAGATCAGCCCCGTGTAGAAATCGACGTTGGGGTAGAGCTTGCGCGAGATGAAGTAGTCGTCCGACAGGGCGATGCGCTCGAGCTCGAGCGCGATCTCCAGATCCTTGTCGATCCCGACGACCTTGAAGACGTCGTCGGCGAGCGTCTTCACGATGCGGGCGCGCGGGTCGTAGCTCTTGTAGACGCGATGACCGAAGCCCATCAGCTTGCCCTTCCCGGCCTTCACGCTCTCGATGAACGCCGGGATGTTCTTCTTGTCGCCGATTTCCTTGATCATGTGCAGCACGGCCTCGTTCGCCCCGCCGTGCAGCGGGCCGTAGAGCGCCGCGATTCCCGCCGCCACCGCGGAGAATGGATCGACGTGCGAGCTGCCGACGGCCCGCACCGCGCTCGTCGAGCAGTTCTGCTCGTGGTCGGCGTGGAGGATGAACAGCACCTCGAGCGCCTTCACGAATGCGGGGTTGCCCTCGTACTTGGGCTCGGACATCCGCGCCACCATCGAGAGGAAGTTCTCGACGTAGCCAAGGTCGTTGTCCGGGTAGATGAATGGCAGCCCCTTCACGTGGCGGAAGCAGAACGCCGCGAGCGTCGGCAGCTTGGCGAGCAGGCGCACGATGCTGATGTGGCGCTCGGCCGGGTCCTCGATGTTCTTGGCGTCCGGATAGAAGCTCGAGAGCGCCGCGACGGAGCTGCACAGCATCGACATCGGATGCGCGTCGTAGCGGAAGCCCTGCAGGAACGTCTTGATGTTCTCGTGCACGTACGTGTGGAACGTGATCTGGTAGCGCCAGTCGTCGTACTCGCTCTGCGAGGGGAGCTCACCATTGCGCAGCAGCCACGCCGTCTCGAGGAAGCTGGCCTTCTCGGCGAGTTGCTCGATGGGGTAGCCGCGGTAGCGCAGGATCCCCTTGTCGCCATCGATGAAGGTGATCGCGCTCTTGCACGACGCCGTGTTCATGAACGCCGGATCGTACGTCATGAGCCCGAACTCGTCGGGGCTCTGCTTGATCTGGCGCAGGTCCATCGCCCGGATGGCCGTGTCGCCCTCCGTCGCCGGCTCCATCACCGGAACCGAGTAGGACGTTCCGGTGCGAGTGTCCCTGATCTCGAGCGCTCCGCCGCCCGACGCGTTCGACTCCGTCTTGCTCATGTCCACGTTCTCCCGAGAGATGCGCCGTAACCTGCGCCGTATCCGGCGGAGCGCGCGCTCTGCCGCGAAGGAAATGTATCGGAGTGCCCGATGCGGCGACATTGGAGCCCGTGCGATGAGCGCGTGGCTCGGGGGCCGCCACTCCACTACAATTGAAAAACTCCTGCGCCGGCTGCGTGCGGCGTGCCCCGTCACCCGAGCTGCCTTGCTTCTGTCCGCTGCCCTCGTCGCGCCGATCCCTTCCGGGCGACTGCTGGTTGCCGCGCTGGCCGCGCTCGTCGCAGGCGTGGTGAACTCCGTGGCCGGTGGCGGCACGCTGCTCACCTTTCCGGCGCTCATCGCCGCGGGACTGAGCCCACTGGTCGCCAACGCGACGAGCACCGTGGCGCTGCTGCCTGCCGCACTCGGCAGCATGCTCGGCTATCGTCGCGAGTTGACGGGTGGACGCTACTGGGTGGTGGCACTGGCGCTGCCGAGCCTGATCGGCGGGGGGCTGGGCGCGCTACTGCTCCTGCACACCCCGGGCGCGACCTTCGACCGCGTCGTCCCGTGGCTCGTCCTCGGAGCGACGACGATCTTCATCGTGCAGAAGCCGCTGCTCGCGTGGGTGCGGCGGCACGAGACGGCACCGCGCGCTGACATCGGGTTCGACGAACGACGGCCCGGCGTCGCGATGCTACTCGGCCAGGTCGGGGTGGGAGTGTACGGCGGCTACTTCGGCGCCGGCGTCGGGATCCTCATGCTCGCCGCTCTCGGCTTCATGGGGTTCACGAACCTCCACCGGATGAATGGCCTCAAGAACTGGGGCGGCTTCTGCATGAACGCCGTCGCGGCAGCGACCTTCGTGGCGAGCGGGATCGTCGACTGGCCTGTGGCGCTGAGCATGACGGCGGGCGCGACGCTCGGCGGCTATGTCGGCTCGCGCGCGGCGCAGCGGCTACCGCAGGGGGCCGTGCGCGGCCTGGTGGCGATCGTCGGCCTCTCGAGCGGACTCTGGCTCTTCCTGCGCCACCACTGACTGCGCTGCTCGCCCGACGATCAACGCCGAGCCTTCGCAGCGCCAACGCTGCCCATCGCGCTGATGATCGCCCACTCCGACGGAGAGACCGGTTGCACGCTGAGCCGGCTGCCCTTCTGGAGGAGCGTCAT
>JAYUTY010000234.1:0-5135 GCA_043754875.1 Gemmatimonadota bacterium | reverse complement strand
GATCGACGTGCCCCCACTCGGCCGGTTGCGCCGCCCGCCTCGCCGGCCACGGCGGCGCTGGCTCTTCCGATCGCCGTCGACTGCAGGCGCGGGTGACGCCGTCGACTCCGTGGTCAGCTCGTCCTCGGGACGGTGGACCTCGGTGATCTCCGGCATCTCCGGCATCGCGCTCGTCGAGTTCGTCGAGCTCGGGGTCGCTGGCACAACGCTCGCCACGTGCGCAGGGCGATCCGGTCGCGACGCGCGCACTTCCCGCACCTCGCGCGGGGCCCGTACGGGCCGAATCTCACGACGCGCTGGAGTCACCGGATACTCGCCGGTGAAGCCGGAATCGAGGTCCAACGGCTCGTCGTGCACCCCGTGCTCGCCCTCACCGACAGCGCTCATCGGCGCCCGGGCCGCAGCAACGAGCGCAGGCGCGAGTGGATCGCCCGCCTCGGTCATTTCCTGATGCAGCTGTTCGAGCGCGATCGTACGCATCTCGCCATCCACGCCGCGCAACGTGACGCGCTCCCGGAAGATGTCGTTCGCGACCACCTTCTCCTCCTCGCGGGAGGTTCGCACGATCTTCGTCTCCTTCGGAAACTTTCGGCGGCTCGCCACATAGAACTCGTGCTCGTAGCGGAGGCAGCACATCAGCCGTCCACACGCGCCGGAGATCTGCGACGGATTGAGCGACAGGCGCTGGTCCTTTGCGACACCAAGATTCACGGGACGCAGCTCGGGCAGCCAGCTCGCCGAGCAGTACTGCCGTCCACATCGTCCGATGCCGTCCAGCCGCTTGGCCTCGTCGCGCACGCCGATCTGCTTGAGCTCGATCCGTGTGCGGAACATGCTCGCCAGCTCGCGCACCAGCGTCCGGAAATCCACACGCTTCTCGGCCGTGAAATAGAACGTCAGCTTCTTCTGGTCCCACTGCCACTCGGCGTCCGTCATCTTCATGACGAGCGCGTTCGCCTTCACGCGCTCCATCGCCTTGCGGCGTGCTTCCTCGTCGCTGGCGCGCAACCCGGAGACGCGACCTACATCGTCCGGGGTCGCGAGCCGCTTCACACTGCGGGTCGGCGGTGCGCCAAACAGCCCGTGTGGCACCTTCGCCGAGCGCAGCTCCGCTTCAGTTCCGACGGAGTGCACCACACCGAGGTCCTCCCCCCGGTCCGCGTCGACGATCACCGCGCTTGCGCGCGGTGGTGCGTCGTCGGACTCCCAGAGGAAGAACTCCTTGCGGTTACCCTTGAAGGCGATCTCGATGAGTTGGGGCACGATTACTCGACGAACTGCCCCATGCGCATGAACTTCTCTCGGCGCCGGCGCACCAGCTTGTCCGGCTTGAGCTTTCGCAGCTCGTCCAGCTGCCGGAGCAGCGTCTCCTGGACAGCGGTGGCGGTGACCTCGTGATCGGCGTGCGCCCCGCCGGCTGGCTCCGGGATGATCTCGTCGATCACGCGCAGCTCGAACAGGTCGGGCGCCGTGATCCGGAGCGCCGTGGCCGCCCGCTCGCGCATTTCCGGGCTCTTGCCGTCCTTCCAGAGGATCGCCGCGCACCCTTCGACCGTGATGACGGAGTAGACCGAGTTCTCGAGCATGTTCACCCGGTCCGCGACGCCGAGCGCGAGCGCACCGCCCGAGCCGCCCTCGCCGATGATCGTGGCGATGATCGGGGTCTCGAGCCGGCTCATCTCGAAGAGATTGCGCGCGATCGCCTCACTCTGGCCACGCTCCTCTGCACCGAGTCCTGCCCAGGCGCCCGGCGTGTCGATGAAGGTGATCACCGGCACGTGAAATTTCTCGGCGAGCTTCATCAGGCGGAGCGCCTTTCGGTAGCCCTCGGGATGCGCCATCCCGAAGTTCCGACGGAGGTTCTCCTTGGTGTCGCGCCCGCGCTGGTGGCCGATCACCATCACCGTCTCGCCATCGAGCCTCGCCCAGCCGCCCATGATGGCGGCATCCTCGCGGAACGCCCGGTCGCCGTGCAGCTCGATGAAGTCGGTGAAGCAGAGCCGAAGGTAGTCGTCGGTGAGCGGCCGCCGGTTGCTGCGCGCCACCTGGACGCGCTGCAGCGGCGTCAGCCCGCGATAGATCTCATCGCGCAGCTCGACGAGCTTCTTCTCGAGCGGGGCGATCTCCGCCGTCACGTTGAGCGAGCGCTCGCCCGCCATCTTCTTCAGCTCGTCGATCTGCTTTTCCAGCTCGACGATGGGCTTCTCGAACTCCAGAGTCGCAGTCGCCATCCGTGTCAGCTCCCGCGCACGAGGCGGACGCGCTCATTGCCGAGCAGCGCCCGAAGATCGGTCAGTGCGGCCTGAGTGGCCGCGAGTCTGATCGAGCGCGACTTGAGGCGCGCCCGTGTTCCAGTTCCATCATTCCAACGGAGCTCGAGCGGCGGAGCCCCTGAATGCGACGTCGCGTGTGCATCGATCACCGCCCGCAGGTCGTCCATGGCCGCTGGCAGGATGCCCTCGCCCAGCTGCAGCTCGATCGCGATCGACACCTGACCATTCAGCCGCAGCTCGGCAAATGGCGTCACCGACTCCACGATGAACGTCGGGCTGTCCGCGTCCTGGTCCCGCTTGGAATAGCCCCCCTTCATCACGACAGGCACGTCGGCCCGCACCCTGTCCGCCAGCAGTCCCCAGCTCTCGGGAAAGACCAGCACCTCGGAAGATCCCGAAAAATCCTCCACTGTCAACCGGGCAAACTCCGCCCCGGACCGTTTGCTCGTCTGCCGCTTGATCGCCGTGACCACCACGCCGAGCGACATCGGCTCCGGCGTCCACTTGCCGAGGTTGCTCACCGTGTGCGACGCGAACAGCTCGCACTCCACGCGATAGGGCTCCAGCGGATGGCCGCTGATGTAGAAGCCGAGGATCTCCTTCTCGCGCGTCAGCCGCTCGGATTCCGCCATGGGTGCGACGTTGGGAAGGGTGCGCGGAGCGTGCGACTGCTCCACGTCGTCCACCGGCCCGCCGAACAGCGAGACCTGTCCCATCGCCTTCTCCTGCTGCTTGAGCGACGCTTCCTGCATGGCGCCGTCGAGCGCGGACCAGAACTGCGCACGATGTCCGCCGAGCCCGTCCAGCGCGCCAGCGGCGATCAGCGCTTCGAACACGCGCTTGTTGCAGGCGCGCAGGTCCACGCGCTCCGTGAAGTCGAAGAAGGTGTCGAACGGCTTCGCCCGCTTGGCGGCGAGGATCGAATCGATCGCGCCACGCCCCACGTTGCGGATGGCGCCCAGCCCGAACCGGATCCGCTTCTCGTCGAGCACGGTGAACTTGTAGCCGGACTCGTTCACGTCCGGGGGCAGCACCTCGATGCCGAGCTCGCGCGCCTCGTTGATGAACTTCACCACCGAGTCCGTGTCCCCGATCGACGACGAGAGGATCGCCGCCATGAACTCGGCCGGATGGTGCGCCTTGAGATACGCAGTGTGGAACGAGACGACCGAATACGCGACCGAGTGCGACTTGTTGAAGCCGTAGCGGCCGAACGTCTCGATCTGGCCGGCGAGCTCTTCGATGATCTTGCGGTCGTGGCCGCGTGCGATCGCCTTCTCGACGAACTTGCCGAGCTCCTTCTTGATCAGCTCAGCATCCTTCTTGCCCACCGCCTTGCGGAGCACGTCTGCTTCGGCGAGCGAGATGCCGGCAATCACCTGGGCAAGTCGCATCACCTGTTCCTGATAGGTGATGACGCCATACGTCGGCTTGAGGATCGGCTCGAGCTCGGGAAGCGCGTAGCTGACCGGCTCCTCGCCACGCTTGCGACGTTGATAGACCTTGTGCATGCCGGCGTCGAGCGGCCCGGGACGGAGGAGTGCATTGCTCGCCACCAGGTCGTCGAAGCTGTCGCAGCGGATGGCCCGCAGCATGTCGGTCGCCAGCGGCGACTCGAACTGGAAGACGCCAGTCGTGCGTCCGGCGCGCAGCATCTGGTACGTCTTCGCGTCGTCCATCGGGACGGCGTTCAGGTCGGGACGCACCCCGGTGCGCGCCTGGATGTTGTCCAGCGCGTCGCGGATCACCGTCAGCGTGGTGAGGCCGAGGAAGTCCATCTTCAACATGCCTGCCTTCTCGAGGCAGTTCATGTCGTACTGCGTCACGACGACACTCTCGTCGCTCCCCGCGCCGGCGCCCTTGCTGTTGACGGTGAGGATCGGCACGTAGTCGTCGAGCGGGCCGGGCGCGATCACGACGCCGGCGGCATGCACCCCCGTGTGGCGCGACAGCCCCTCGAGCGAGATCGCGTAGTCGAGCAGCGTCTTGTAACGGGCGTCGGAGCCGTAGATCTTCTTGATCTCCGGCACCTCCTTGATGGCTTCCTTCACCGTCAGCGAGAACGCCGGCCCGTTCGGGATCAGCTTGGCCAGCGCGTCTGTCTCCGCCGGCGTGAACCCCAGCGTGCGGCCGACGTCCTTGATCGCGGCGCGTGACTTCATGGTCCCGAAGGTGACAATCTGGCCGACGGACTCCTTCCCGTACTTCTGCCGCACGTACTCGATCACCTCACCGCGCCGCTCGAAGCAGAAGTCGACGTCGATGTCCGGCATCGAGACGCGCTCCGGATTCAGGAAGCGCTCGAACAGCAGGTCGTACTTGAGCGGACAGACGTCCGTGATCTTGAGCGCGTACGCCACGATCGAGCCAGCTGCCGACCCACGTCCCGGACCCACCGGGATGTCCATGTCGCGCGCCGCCTTGATGAAGTCGTAGACGATCAGGAAGTAGCCCGCGTACCCGGTCCGCGTGATGACGTCGAGCTCGTAGTCGAGCCGCTCCTGCACTTCGGTCGACAGCGCCGCGCCGTAGCGCTCGTGCGCGCCCGCGGTCGCGAGCCTGACGAGGAGCTCGTTCTCCGTGGAGACGTCGGGCGGCAGCGGAAACGAGGGCACGTAGTACTTCTTCTCGAACGCGAAGCCCGCCTCGTCGGCGATCTTGAGCGTGTTCTCCAGCACGTCCGCCCGGTCCGGGAAGCGCGACGCCATCTCAGGACCGCTCTTGAAGTAGAGCCCCCGGTCGTAGTGCATCCGGTTCTGGTCGGCGAAATCCTTCCCCAACCCGATGCACAGCAGCACGTCGTGCGCGTCGTGGTTCTCGGCCTTCAGGAAGTGCGCGTCGTTCGTCGCGATGATGGGCAGG
>JAYUTY010000233.1:0-5138 GCA_043754875.1 Gemmatimonadota bacterium | reverse complement strand
CGGGTGAGCGCACCCGTCATCTCGCCGTCCTCCACGTCCGCGGCGTTGACGCGCAGGCTCACGCCGTTGATGGCCGCGATGCGGTTCCCTTCCTCGATCCCGGCGCGCTCGGCCGGGCTTCCTCTCGTCACCGAGGTGACGAGCAGGCCGAGCGTGTCGCGCGGCGTGCCCGTGGACGACGTGCCAACGCCGAGCGCGGCGCGGTGCTCGGCCTCCTCGTTCTCGCCCAGTCGGAAGACGCGCGCCTCGGTGCTGCGCGACCGCGCGTCGGGGGCGGGAGCCGAGCGACGCTCCTGCGCGTCGGCGGTGTGCGTGATGGCGCCTGCAGCGGTGACGAGCGCGATGAAGTGGGTGAAGTGACTGAAGTGAGCGATTCGCATGTTCGATATCCTCGTGTTCGGTGGGTCGGTCATCCACTCTGACACGGGGACGTCGGAAAATGGTTTCCGGCTGGGCACCAACGACGTGGCCAGCGCATATTTCCAGCATGGCTACGATGACATCACCGTCCGGACAGGCCGCCGCCCCGGATCTGCACGCGTTCGAGCATCACTGGCAGGACGAAGCGGACGCTGCGTATCTGTACCGACTCCTCGCCGATGCCGAGCCCGACGCTGCGAAGCAGGACATCTACCGTCGGCTCGCCGACGTGGAAGACCGGCACGTCGAGGTGTGGGGCGCGCTGCTCGCGGAGCACGGCCGCCGTCCGCTCGTGCACCGCCCTACCGCGCGGACGCGCCTGCTCGCCTTCCTGGGACGGAAGATCGGCCCGCGCTTCCTCCTCCCGATGCTGCTCGCCGAGGAGGGACGCGAGGTCAAGGCGTACCTCGAGATGCATCGCAATACGCGTCAGGGCATCGCCGGCCGCGACGAGGCGCTCGTGCTCGCGCGCGAGTCGGCCGAGCACGCGATGACGCTGAATGGCGTCGCTGGCCGAACGGGGGAGCCGTGGCATCGGACTGGTGCGGGCGGCTTCCTGCGCAACGTCGTGTACGGCTTCAACGATGGGCTCACCGCTAACTTCGGGCTGGTGGCCGGCGTGTTCGGCGCGAGCGGCACGGCGAGCTACCACGCGATCATCGTGGCTGGCGTCGCCGGACTGATTGCCAACGCGCTCTCGATGGGATCGAGCGGCTATCTCGCGGCGCAGAGCGAGCGCGAGGTGTACGCGCACGAGATCGCGATGGAGCGCGACGAGATCGCGCTCATGCCCGAGATCGAGCGCGACGAGCTCGCGCTGATCTACGAGGCGAAGGGCATGGATCGCGAGTCGGCGTACCGGATCGCCACCCAGGTGATGGCCGACCCGGAGAAGATGCTGGCGGAGCAGGTCCAGGAAGAGCTCGGCATCAGCGAATCGCAGACGTCGCCGCTACGTGAGGCGTGGATCACCGGAACGGCGACGGCGATCGGCTCGCTCATCCCTGTGGTACCCTTCCTGATCCTGCACGGGCCAGCGGGCCCGTACGTCGCCTTTGCGGTGGCAATGCTGTCGCACTGGCTGGTGGGCGCGGCTCGGTCGGTTTTCACCGGGCGCTCCGTCTTTCGGTCCGGACTCGATATGTTCGTCGTCGGGCTCGGAGTCGCCGGAGTGGGGTACGCCGTCGGCGGCTGGATCTCCCGCTTCATGTAGCTTCGTTCAGCCAGTCTCGTTCAGCGGCGAGCAGTCCTGTCGGTCGCGCCGCTCGTCATGTTGCACACACCAGCACTCCTGCACTTCGCAATGCGTCTCATCACTGCTGCACGCGCTCTCGCGCTCGTCCTCGCGCTCGACATCGTCGTCGCCTCCTCCGCCGCGGGCCAGACCTCCGGACCACCCACGAATCCGCCCGCTGCACCGCGCACGCAGTCGGAGATGTACTACCCGTTGTACGGGATCACTGCGGGCATCGCCATTCCGGTCGGCCGTCTGGCCGACGATCACGCCGCCGGCTACGCACTCGGCGGGCTGCTGGAATACGCCGTCGCCAACCAGCCGTATTCCCTGCGCGGCGAGGCGCTCTATCAGCGCTTTCCGCTCAAGGACAACCACGAGGGCGTCGACGTCAACCTGCTCTCGGTCGGCGCGACGGTCGTCTATCGGTTGCAGAAGTCGTCGACGCAGACGTTCGTGACGGGCGGAATCGCGATCTACAACGGAAGCCACGAGGGCACGCGGCCCGGCTTCAATGCGGGTGGCGGCGTGGAGATCCCGCTCACGGGCTTCACCGCACTGGCGGAGGGACGTCTGCACTTCATGCTTGCCGATGGCCGCCCGATCCTGGCGCTGCCGCTCACGGTCGGCGTGCGCTTCTGATATCACTGCTGCCGGTCAGGGCTCGTTGAGCCCGCCGGCAACTTCGCTCTATGCTGGACCAGTCACTCGCCGCGTCACTCGCCGCGTCACTCGCCGCGTGCGCGACGCCATTCCTCGAGCGCATCCACGCGCGCCTCGATCGCGGCCAACGGTTCCCTGATGACCGTCGGTTCGGGCAACGCGCCTGGCGTCGGGCGCGCAGGCGTCGCGTCCTGGGTGGGGCGCGACGCCACCGTGACGACTGAACTGACACGCGGCGCGGTGACGCTGGCCCCGAGCGTACGAATCGTCGGCGTGCGCTCCGACCCGCTCTCCACGCCACGCGCTGCGAGCCAGACGAACCCTCGGCCGATCGGCCCGAGCCAGACCACTCGGAAGATCCGCTCGCCGGGCGGCGTGCGAAATGGACTCTGCAGCAGCAGCACCATGCTCATGCCGAAGATCGCGAACCCCGCGAAGACGAGCACGATGGCGTAGAACGGCGTCTCATACGACGTCGGGCTGACGCGTACCCGCACGGCGAACGTGCTGAGGATCATCGCGATCGAGACGATGAGCATCGCCGCGCTCCACCGGATCGTTGCGCGCCGGCGACGCAGCGTGCCCGCGTGAGCGCGCAGCTCCGCGCGGCGCGACACCCGCTCGGCCATCACGCGCTCGAGCCCCTGCATGATCTCGTCGGCGGGAAAGCCCGCCTCGGCCAGCCGGCGCGCTTCGCCCATCGTCGTCATCACCCGCGTGACGAGGATCGCGATCAGCCCGACGATGGGGAGCATCACGTCCACCCCCGTCACACCGGCGCTCTTCTGCGTCCTGTAGGTCAGCCAGATCAGGACCACGATGCCGAGCAGGACGAAGACCAGCGTCGAGAGCGCGCCCGCGAACAGACGAATGGGAAGCGGGATCTCCGGCTCGGCGAGCTGCGCCGCGTCGATCTCCTCGACGAGCGCTTCGGCGGTGGCGAACCGGTCGGCGGGATCCTTCTCCACGCACCGGTCGATCGCCGCGGCGAGCGCCGGCGGGAGATCGGGGCGTGCCTCGCTGATCGAACGGACACGCTCGGTGAGCTGCCGCACGAGGATCTTCTGCGTGCTCTCACCAGTCACCGCCGTCCGACCGCTCGCGGCAAAGTAGGCGGTCAGCCCGAGTGCGTAGAGATCGCTGCGGCCATCCACCACGTCGCCCGACGCCTGCTCGGGACTCATGTACTCGGGAGTGCCCACGACCTCGCCGATGCGCGTGACGTTCGCCGCGGTCGCCGGTGCGAGATGGCTCATCGAGCGCGAGATGCCGAAGTCCATCACCAGCGCGCGCCCGGTGGCGCGCTCGAGCATGATGTTGTCCGGCTTGATGTCGCGGTGCACCACGCCACGCCCATGCGCGTAGGCCAGCGCGTACGCGACGTCCTGCACGATGCGCACGAGCTCGCGCACGGGCAGCGGCCCAGCGCGCGTGACGCGCTGCGCGAGCGTCTCCCCCTCCACCAGACCCATCGCGTAGGCCAGATGCTCGTCCGCTTCCTCGACCGCGTAGACCGGCACGATGTTGGGATGCGAGAAGCTGGCGGCTGTTCGCGTCTCACGCAGGAAGCGGTCGCGCAGCCCGGTCTGTGTCGCGAACTCGGGGAGCAGGATCTTGAGCGCGACGGGACGGTCGAGCTTGATGTCGCGCGCGAGATACACCGTCCCCATCCCGCCCCGCCCGAGCTCGCGCTCGAGCGTGTAGCGGTCAGCCAGGGAGCGACGGATCCGGTCGAGCTCGAGCGGGGGCGGGGCGGTCACATCACCAGCACGTTCAACATCCGCCCCGGCACGAAGATCACCTTCTTCACCTCGCCCACGATGAACTTGGCGATGCTCGGATCCTGCATCGCGGCCTCGAGTGCCGTCGCCTGAATCGCGTCCTTGACGACGCTGATCGTGCCGCGAGTCTTTCCGTTCACCTGCACGGCCATCGTGACGCGCTCGTCGGCGACGAGCACCGCGTCGAATGCCGGCCATCCGGCGTCGAATACACTGCCGCTGTTGCCGAGCATCGACCAGAGCTCCTCGGCGATGTGCGGTGCAAAGGGGCTGACGAGCTGCACGAGCGGCGCGACCTCGGTCACGTGCGGCACGCGCTCGCCGCTTCGCATGGTGTTCATGTACTCCATCATCGCTGCGATCGCCGTGTTGTAGCTCAGCCGCGCGATGTCGTCGCCCGTCTTCTTGATCGTCTGGTGGAGCTTGCGCTGCACGTCGGCGTCCGCCGCCCCGTCACGGCGCGCATCGCGCACCGAGCGCCAGAGACGGTCGAGGAAGCGACGCACGCCGGAGATTCCCTTGTCCTGGAAGTCGCCCCCTTCCTCGAACGGGCCCAGGAACATCAGGTACGTGCGGAATGAATCGGCGCCCCACTCGTTGATGTACTGGTCGGGGTTCACCACGTTGCCGCGGCTCTTCGACATCTTCGCTCCCTCGCGCACGATCATCCCGTGAGCGCGGAAGCGGGTGAACGGCTCCTCGAAGTCGATGTGGCCGGCGTCCTTCAGCACCATCGTCACGAAGCGCGAGTAGAGCAGGTGCAGCACGGCGTGCTCGTTGCCGCCGATGTAGCTCGTCACCGGGAGCCAGCGCTGCATGAGCGCGGCGTCGAACGGCACGTCGTCGCGATCGGAGCTGGGATAGCGCAGGAAGTACCACGCGCTGTCCAGGAAGGTGTCGCTCACGTCGGTCTCGCGGCGCGCCGGCGCGCCGCACTGCGGGCACGTCGTGTGGTACCACTCCTCGTGGCGCGCGAGCGGGCTCACCCCCGAGTCGTCCGGCCGGAAGTCGTCGATCTGCGGCAGCAGCACCGGGAGCTG
>JAYUTY010000232.1:0-5139 GCA_043754875.1 Gemmatimonadota bacterium | reverse complement strand
GCTGAACGACTCTTCCAGTTTAGAATCACCGCCGAAGCGCGGGCGCTACCGCGTCCCCGTCGGACTTCCGCGCCGCGACGACGGGCGCCGGATGGGGCTGGTGCTCTCCGTCCTCATCCACGCGCTCCTCATCGCGCTGATCATCGTTCCGCTCGTCTACTCGCGCACGATCATCGAGCGGATGGAGCAGGGTGCAGGCGGCAAGGGGCCGGCCGGCGGCGGCGGCGGCGGAAGTCGGGGTGCGATGAGCACGCCACCCGGATACCTCGAGACGCTCCGCTTCGTGCGGGTCGCGCCGGAGCCCGTGCGCACCCCGACCACCATCCCACCTATCACCCCTCCGGTGGTCCCGAAAGTCGAGCCGCCCAAGCCGCAGCCACCGACGCCCCCGGTCGTCGCGCCGCAGTCGAGCACGACGCCTCCCCCCACCACCGTCGTGGCCGCCGGCGCAGGAGCGGGCGCCGGCACTGGCGATGCCGGCACGGTCGGGGCCGGCCCCGGGAGCGGCGGCGGAACCGGCTCGGGCATCGGCACGGGGAAGGGCAGTGGTGTCGGCCCCGGCACCGGAGGCGGGACCCAGACCAACTATCCGCCGCAGCCGATCGAGTTCTTCCTCCCGCCGCTCCCCGCGCCACGCAGCGTGCAGGGCTTCCGCTTCGTCGCCGAGTTCGACGTGGACTCCTCCGGCCGGGTGCTCGACGTCAAGTTCTCCGAGACACCCGACGGCGGCTACAATCGGCGCATTGCCAGCGTGCTGCATTCGATGAAGTTCCGCCCGGGCACGCGCCCCGACGGCACCCCCCTCCGCATGAAGGCGCAGCTCGGCTACGAGTTCTAGCGCGCCCCGGTCGCACCACGTGGTTGCACCGCCAGGTTGCACCTCGTTCGATCGACGGCTGACGCACTCTAGCGGGGCCTGTCACCCAGCTCTACATTCTGCGCATTGAGCACCCAACGCCGCCGGCATTCGCCGCCGACGTCACTCTCGCTTTTATCCGTACCCTGCATGAGCAGCTCGGCCGTCTCGACCGACGCAACGCCGCAGTCCGGCACCGGATTCGTCAAAGCGATGACCCTGACCGACGCGACGATGCTCGTCGCGGGGTCGATGATCGGGTCGGGGATCTTCATCGTCTCCGCGAGCATGGCGCGCGGCGTTCCGTCGCCCATGTGGCTGATGATCGCCTGGGTCTTGTCAGGTGTCATGACCCTGCTCGGCGCGCTCGCCTACGGTGAGATGGCCGCGATGTACCCCACCGCCGGCGGCCAGTACATCTTCCTGCGCGAGGCGATGGGAAGCCTGATGGGCTTCCTGTACGGCTGGACCTTCTTCGTCGTCATCCAGACGGGAACGATCGCTGCGGTCGCCGTCGCCTTCGGGCGCTTCATGGGCGTGCTGTTCCCCGCCATCAGCCCCGACTTCTTCACCTGGTTCCCACGCGCCGACGTCTGCGTCGCCGTGCTCGGATGCACCGATCCCAAGGACGCCATCACGCTCGGGCTCAATCCGCAGCGACTGGTCGGTCTTCTCAGCATCGTCGTGCTGACCTGGATCAACCTGCGCGGCGTGCGCGAAGGCAAGTTCGTCCAGACCACGCTCACCGTCGTGAAGACGGGGGCGCTCGCGCTCCTCATCCTGCTCGGGCTGACGCTTGGCCGCAACGCCACGGCCATCAGCGCGAACTTCACGGGCGGCAACTTCGTCGGGCAGTGGTCGCTCGGCTACGGCCTCGTCGTGGCGTTCGGCGCCGCGATGGTCGGATCGCTCTTCTCGAGCGACGCGTGGAACAGCGTCACGTTCGCCGCCGCCGAGGTGAAGAACCCGTCGCGCAACCTGCCGCTCGCACTGCTGCTCGGCACCGGGCTCGTGTCGCTGCTCTACATCATCGCCAACCTGTCGTACCTCAGCGTGCTCCCGTTCGACGGCGCCGCTGGCGTGGCGGACGTCGTGGGCCGCGGCATCCGACACGCCACGCAGGACCGTGTCGGCACCGCGGTGGCCGAGACGATCTTCGGTGCGAGCGGCGGCGCCATCATGGCCATCGCGATCCTCGTCTCCACCTTCGGGTGCAACAACGGGTTGATCCTCTCCGGCGCCCGCGTCCTCTACGCGATGAGCCACGACAAGCTGTTCTTCCGCCGGGCCGGCACGCTGAATCGCAATCACGTGCCGGCCTTCGCGTTGATCGTCCAGTCGATCTGGACGGCGATTCTCTGCCTCACGGGCACATATAACCAGCTGCTCAACTACGTCATCTTTGCCGCGCTGCTCTTCTACGCCTTCACCACGCTCGGCCTCTTTATCCTGCGCAAGAAGCGGCCAGAGGCGGTGCGGCCGTACCGGGCGGTCGGCTATCCCGTCCTGCCCGCCCTCTACATCCTGCTGTGCTGCGGCGTGATGGTGCTGCTGCTGCTCTCGCCGACCACGCGCACGGAGTCGATCTCCGGGCTCGTGCTCGTGCTGATCGGCATCCCGGTGTTCTTCCTGTGGCGCCGCGTCGAGCGCCCTGCTTCCCTCGGCGCCTGACCGCGCCGACGTCCTTCGCACGACCCCACTCTTCCACGTTACATGACGCAGACGCAGTCTTCCCTGTTATCGGTCGTCATCGGCGCGAGCGTGATCGCGCTCGTCTTCGCCGTCTTCCTCGCGCGATGGGTGCTCTCGCGGAGTCGCGGCACGCCGGAGATGCAGAAGATCTCCAACGCCATCCAGCAGGGCGCTGAGGCGTACCTCGCTCGCCAGTACAAGACGATCGGCATGCTCTCGATCGTCGTCGCGGCGCTGCTGGGCATCGGCTACGGCTTCTTCCGCCAGACGACGATCCACGATCCGGTCCAGGATCCCAGGACGTTCGCCCTCTACGTCACCGCGTCGTTCCTGCTCGGCGCGCTCAGCTCGGGCGTCGCCGGCTACGTCGGCATGTGGGTATCGATCCGCACGAACATCCGCGTCGCCGCGGCGGCGATGAACTCGCTCAACGACGCGCTGCAGACCGCGCTGCGCGGCGGCGCCGTGTCGGGGCTGTTCACCGTCGCGATGAGCCTGCTCGGCGTCGGTGGCCTGTTCGCCACGCTGTCCGCCTTCGCGCCCGAGGGGATGAGCCAGGCCGAATGGGCCCAGCACATCCCCTTCCTGATCGTCGGCTACGGCTTCGGCGCCTCGTTCGTCGCGCTGTTCGCCCAGCTCGGCGGCGGCATCTATACGAAGGCGGCTGACGTCGGAGCCGATCTCGTCGGCAAGGTCGAGGCGGGCATTCCGGAAGACGATCCCCGCAACCCGGCCGTGATCGCCGATCTCGTCGGTGACAACGTCGGCGACTGCGCCGGCCGCGGCGCCGACCTCTTCGAGAGCACCGCTGCCGAGAACATCGGTGCGATGATCCTCGGCGTGCTGCTCTACCGCTCGTTCGGCATCAACGGCATCCTCTTCCCGCTCGTCATCATGGCGCTGGGGCTGATCTGCTCCATCGTCGGTGTGATGGTCGTGAAGACGAAGGAGGACGCCGATCCCATGAAGGCGCTCAACTTCGGCTACTACGTCACGGCGGCGCTCGTCACGGTGGTCTTCTTCTTCGCCAGCCGCACGCTGCTCCAGGTTGCCGACGCGCCCAACGCGTGGTGGCACTACTTCCTCTGCGGCGTGATCGGGATCGTGACGTCGATCCTCTTCGTCTTCATCACGCAGTACTACACGGAGTACCGCTACCGCCCGGTGCTGAGCATCGCGGAGGCCAGCCTCACCGGTCCGGCCACGAACATCATCGCCGGTCTCGCGGTCGGCATGGAGTCCACGGTACTGCCGGTGCTGACGATTGGCGCCGCCATCATCGCCAGCTACTCGCTCGGCCAGTCCAGCGGCCTCCTGAACGAGGCCGGCCTGCCGATCGGCGGCCTGTTCGGCACTGCCGTCGCCACCATGGGCATGCTCGGCACGGCCGGTTACATCCTCGCGATGGACGTGTTCGGCCCGATCACCGACAATGCCGGTGGCATCGTGGAGATGTCGCGCCAGCCGGAATCGGTGCGTGAGAAGACGGATCGTCTGGACTCGGTCGGCAACACGACGAAGGCATTGACGAAGGGGTACGCGATCGGCTCTGCAGCACTCGCCGCGTTCCTCCTCTTCTCGGCCTATCTCGACGAGGTGCGCAACCTCACGGGGCAGACGCTGCACGTCGATCTCTCCAAGCCGGTCGTTTTCGTCGCGGGCCTGCTCGGCGCGATGCTCGTCTTCTGGTTCTCGTCGCTCGCGATGTCGGCCGTGCGCAAGGCGGCCCAGTCGGTGATCACCGAAGTGCGCCGCCAGTTCAAGGAGCGTCCGGGCATCATGCAGGGCACGGAAGAGCCGGACTACGCCGCGTGCGTGGACATCGTCACTGTCGGCGCGCTGAAGGCGATGGTGCTTCCTGGTGCGCTCGTCGTGCTCTTCCCGATCGTCGTCGGCGTCGTCTTCAAGCGGTTCGGCGGGCCGAACGAGTACATGGGCGCGGAGTCGGTGGCTGCGCTCCTCATGGTCGCGACGATCGCGGGCATCCTGATGGCCGGCTTCCTGAACAACGGTGGCGGCGCCTGGGACAACGCGAAGAAGTACATCGAGACGGGTGCCTACGGCGGCAAGCGTTCGGAGGCCCACAAGGCAGCCGTCGTCGGTGACACGGTCGGCGATCCGTTCAAGGACACGGCGGGTCCGTCGCTTCACGTGCTGATCAAGCTTCTCGCGACGATTACGCTCGTGCTCGCACCGCTCTTCATCTAGGTCATGAACTCGCTCTTCTCGCGCAAACCGATTGCGTCGCTTCTCGCCGACGGGGACAATCCCAACGGCCTGAGGCGGACGCTCGGAGCGGGCGACCTGATCATGCTCGCGATCGGCGCCGTGATCGGGGCAGGCATCTTCGGCGCGATCGGATCGGCGGCGGCAGGCGAGACGAATGCCGCGGGCGAGATCGTGCGCAGTGGTGCCGGCCCGGCGCTCATCTTCTCCTTCGTCCTGCTGGGCTTCGCGTGCATGCTCGCGGGCCTGTGCTACGCCGAGTTGGCGTCGATGATTCCGCAGGCCGGAAGCGCGTACGCGTACTCGTATGCCACGCTCGGTGAGCTCGTCGCCTGGATCATCGGGTGGGACCTGATCCTCGAGTA
>JAYUTY010000231.1:0-5145 GCA_043754875.1 Gemmatimonadota bacterium | reverse complement strand
CCACCTGACGACCACTCTGCACCGCCTTGAACGCCGCGCGCACGGCGATCTCCGTCTTGCCGTAGCCGACGTCGCCGACGAGGAGCCGGTCCATGGGGCGCGTGCTCTCCATGTCGCCCTTCACGTCGGTCGTCGCCTTGCGCTGGTCCGGCGTGTCCTCGAACAGGAAGCTGCTCTCCAGCTGTCGCTGCCAGGCCGTGTCGGGCACGTGCGGCGGACGAGAGGCAACTTTGCGCCGCGCGTACAGGTCGAGCAGCTCGAGCGTCATCTCCTGGATCGCCGCGCGCGTGCGATCGCGCTGCTGCGCCCACCGCTTGCCACCCAGGCGATGCAGTCGCGGCGGCGGCGCGTCGTCGTTCACGTCGTCCGCGCTCCGATAGCGCTCCAGCTGGTCGATCCGGTACAGCGGCACGTTGAGCCGGTCGCCCCCTTCGTACTCGACGACGGCGACCTCGATCGTGCTCTGCCCCACGAAGATCGTCTCGATGCCGCGATAGATGCCGACGCCGTGCTCCAGATGCACGACGAAGTCGCCGAGCTTGAGCGCGAGGGAATCGGCGCCGCCGCTGACATAGCGGCGGGCGCGACGCACGCGCCGCTCGCGCCGGAAGATCTCGTGATCGGTGAGCACACGCATGCCGCGCTCGTGGTCGCCGGGCGGCAGCACCCAGCCGCCGCCCAGCGTGCCGACTGTCAGTGCCGCCGGCGACGCGTCTCGTGCATCCTCGTTGAGCAGCTCGTCGAGCCGCTCGCACTGGCCGTTGTTGTCGCAGAGGATGATCGTCGGCAATCCGTCGCGCACGAGACGGCGGAGCGCCTTGATGTCGCGGTCCACGGGCTCCGGCGCGCGCAGCGGGAAGACGACGTCCGCCTCTTCCGCCGTGGGATCGACGAGCCGCAGCGTGCCGAATCCGGCAAGCGATGCCGCGGCGCGCTCCGGGGCGTCGAACAGCTCCTCGCGCGATCCGGCGTCCTCGCCGCGACGTCGCGCCAGCTCGAGATGGTGCTCGGCTTCTTCCCAGGTGCGCTTGAGCTCGGGCAGCAGGTGCGCGCCGGTAGGGAAGACGAAGAGCGTGTCCGGCGGAAAGAGGGCCGACACGCTGAGTCGATCACCGGCGTGATCCTCCTCCTT
The DNA here is from genome assembly GCA_043754875.1 of Gemmatimonadota bacterium. Classification (GTDB taxonomy): domain Bacteria; phylum Gemmatimonadota; class Gemmatimonadetes; order Gemmatimonadales; family Gemmatimonadaceae; genus AG11. The sequence goes on along the minus strand of JAYUTY010000231.1, from coordinate 4,013 downwards.
CACCTGGCCATCGATCGGGAGCACGATCGCGAGATCCACCGCTCGCGTCGAGCGCTGCGAGGAGAGCTCGAAGTGGCGAACGTCGACGACCTCGTCACCCCAGAACTCCAGCCGGACCGGGTCGGTCATGCCGAACGAGTACACGTCGAGAATGCCGCCGCGCAGCGAGAACTGGGCGACATCCTCGACCATCGGCACGCGCTCGAATCCGACGCGCTCGAGATGCTCGGCGATCTCGCGCGGGCGTCGCACGTCTCCCTTCCGCAGCTCGAGCCGCAGCTCGGCAAGCGCGCCCGGCAGACGCGTGCGCTCGAGCAGGGCGCGGGGCGTGGTGAGCAGGACGCGAATCTCGCCGTGGCTCAACCGCTCCAGCGTCTCAACTCGCTCGCCAGCAACCTCGACGTGCGGCTCCAGTTCGCCGAATCCCTCGCGCGGCGGATAGAGCGCGACTGGCTCCTGGTCCAGCAGCGTGTGCAGATCCGATAGCAGGCGTTCGGCCTGCGGAACGCCGTCGGCCACGACGACGATGAACCGGGTCGGCAGTCGGCGCGCGAGCGCCGCGACGAGGGCCGCGTCCGACGAGCCGGGCAGACCGGCGATGCGCAGCTGCCGCGCCGGCGCGGGAAGCGTGTTGAATACGCGCGTGAACGCCGGCAGGCGTTCGATCGCGTCGAGCAGACTGGGTAGCGACACTAGGCAGCGATGGAGCGGGAGGTACGAGAGGAACGAACGGCGACGGCTTCGGCACCGAGCAGCAAGAGGGCGAGCACGAGCAGCGGGATGAGCGCGGGACGTCGCGAGCCACCGGCGAACGCGTCGCCCGCCCACCGGTCGGCACTGCTCGTCGCATCCACGCGGCCGGTCGTGATCCGGCCGGCCAGCTCCGGCGCGGCCCATCGCGCCAGCGACGACTCGTCGGCCGACGCCTCCACGACGAGCGCCCCGACACGGCGCGCGCCCCGTAGCATGAACCATACACCGCGTTCGGCGGGCGCGTTCACCTCGGTGCCCACCGAGCGGCGGGCACCGGCGGCGCTCTCGAGCGCGCTCACTCCGGCAGGGAGGCGCAGCACAGCACCAGGACGCACATGGAGTGGCGTGCCGAGATCGCCGGCCGGTGCACCGAGCCGCAGCGCGAGCACGTCGGCGAGCCACGGAACGAAGGAGGCGCGCACGGGAAGCGTGGTCGCGGCAGGATCGAGATGCGAGGCGACGATGACGTAGCCGGGACCGGCCACCATCCACGGCTCTCCGGCGGCGGTGGCGATGGTGTCCACTGCCGCAGTGCCCGTCGGCTCCAGTCGATAGCGCGCCGACACGTCCACTCCATCGAGGCGCCCACCGCGGGCGATCGCGGGCGACGCGAGCAGCGCACCGAATCGCCATGGAACGCCCAAGCGCGCGAGGGCGCGGTTCGCGGCACCGATCCGCACTCCGTCGGCAGGTGGCGTGAGCAGTGCCGGCAACCTCGTCACCATGTCGGCCGAGCCGATCGCGACGTCGCGCCCCGCGGCCGCCCGTCCATCAGCGACCAGCGTTGCGAGGGCCGTCGCTACGAATGGACCCGCCGACGCATCGGCGAGCACGGAGGGAGACGCGCCGATCCACACCGCATCGGCTCGTGCATCGTCGGCCGGAAAGTCGTCGGGCTCGAGCTCCACACGCAGCGCCTGCCATCCGCGCTCGGGCGGCGCGGCGCGGAGTTGGACCGGAGCGTCGCGGCCGGTGGTGCCTCGCGCAAGCGTGCGCTCGCCGAGCACCACGCGATAGCCGACGGAGTCCGGCGCGTCGACACGTGCCGTGATGCTACCGCGAGGAGTCCATCGCGCGGGGTCGGCGGTCATGGCCGCTACCGCGCGATTGGTCGGCGGTGTGCCACCCGGGACGAACACCGCCACCGGCGAGGCGACGCGCGTCACCGATCGCCAGGCGGAGCGCTGCCCATCGGAGGCGACAGCGATGACGCGCGCGGGCAGCCCGCTTCCTTCCGTGGCGGAAGCCGCGCGCCGAAGCGCGAGCGGAAGATCGCCCTCCCACTCGACGGGCGCGATCGACGCGAGCTCGCCGAGCAGCGCGTCGCGCGTGCCGCCGCGCACGCGTCCGTCTGCAGTCACGAGCCACAGGCGATCGGCTGGAGTCGCAGCGCGCAGCAGGACGCGCGCTGCATCGCGGAGCCGGTCGAACGTGGGGACGCCACTGACGATCGCCGTGGTGGAGAGCGAGTTGTCGAGCACGATCGCCACCGCGGCCGGCCCGTGTCCCACTCCGACGCCACGGACGAAGGGGCGCGCCGCCGCGAACGCGAGCGCGAGCACCAGCAACACGCGGAGCAGCATGAGCAGGAGATTCCTGATGCGCAGCGACCGGCTGTGCTCCAGCTCGGCGCGCTGCAGATAGCGCGCGGCCGGAAAGTCGACACGCGTGGAGATATTCCGCCTGAGCAGATGCAGCAGGAGCGGCACCGCGGCCGCGGCGCCGAACGCGAGGAAGAGCGGAGCGAGAAAGCTCACGGTCTGAGTTTCACGCTCGGTGCAGCCGCGTGTCGAACGCGCGGCGCAGTGGGGTGGCGTATGGACTGTCCGTCACCACGAGCTCGTAGCCAGCACCCATCGCAGCGAGCGAATCGCGCCACTCCTGGATCACCTGCTCCACCGTCGTGCGATACGCAGGGCGCACGTCAGCGGCGGTCGCCGGAACGGCCAACTCCGTCTCGGGGTCGGTGAACTGCGCTTCTCCATTCAGATCGAAGTCCCGTTCGGCCGGGTCCATCACATGGAACACCGTCACGTCATGGCCAACGGCGCGAAGCCCACGGAGCGCCGCGAGCACCGGCGCCGGCTCCACGAGAAGATCGGTGACGAGAAGCACCATCGCTCGGCGGCGCATCAGCCGAGCCGCGCCGGCGAGCGCAGCAGCCAGGTCGGAGGCTCGTCCCCCGCCTGGCTGCACCAGCGCGGCCACGAGGCGGCGCCACTGCGTCGTGCGGGCACGGGGCGGGATGCTCGTGCGCACCGCGTCGTCGAAGCGGATCAACCCGACGGCGTCGCGCTGGCGCAGCAGCAGGAGCGCCAGCGCGGCGGAGAGCTGTTCGGCGTACGCGCGCTTGGACAGCCGGGTATTGGCGCCTCGCCACTCCATGGAGCGGCTGACGTCCAGCACCAGCATCGCGCGCAGGTTGGTCTCTTCTTCGTACTGCTTCACGACCCATCGGTCCGACCGCGCGGCGATCTTCCAATCCACGTAGCGCAGGTCGTCGCCTGGCTGGTAGGGACGGAAATCGGCGAACTCCACCGAGAACCCCTTGCGAGGTGACCGGTGGAGACCGCTCAAGAATCCGTCGACGATCCAGCGCGAGACCACTTCGATGTGCCCGAGGGAGGCGAGCTCCGCCGGGTCGAACTGGTCCGCCCGTTGTGGTGACTGCATGGCGCGCGTAAGCTAGGCGAGGGGACACGCTACGGGCAGTTGCGGAACGGAACCCCCGTAGGCGAGCGGACGTGGGCGGCATGCAATCCTCCGACGCTCGAAGCTCCCGGCACGGCGGCGCAGCTCTTGCGCGCCGGAGAACTGTGTCCCGAGTTGTATACAGCCGCTTCCTGGAGCTGGCGCATGCTACGCTGCCGACTGTCGTTGCCGTCTTCCGTCCTGCTGGCATCCGTATCCCTCGCGGGGTGCGCCAGCGTCCAGAGTCCGCAGCGTTCACCGGGCCAGACGAGCGGCGCACTGGATTCCCAGCACGGCGATTCGGTCGGTCAGGCTCCAGCACCGCGCATCTCGCTTCGCATGCCGAGCGGCGCGTACGCCGGTGGGCAGTACGTGGAGGCGGCCTTCCGCGTCCACGACGATGCGTACGCGCTCGTCGTCGCCGTCGACCGCGACCTCCGCGTGCACGTGATCTACCCGGAGTCGCCAAGCGACGCGGGCTTCGTCCAGCACACCCAGGAGTTCCGCACGGAGCGAATCTTTGCTGGCTTCGGGCGGCCGTGGGCGGGCGACACGCGGCTGCGCTTTCT
>JAYUTY010000230.1:0-1687 GCA_043754875.1 Gemmatimonadota bacterium | reverse complement strand
TCATCGCGGGATGGTACCGCGGCGATATGCGTCGCGCCGAGTCGCTCCTCGATGACGCGCTCAGGGCGACGCCACTGAACCGGCTGATGCCGATCGAGCGGCCGTATCTGGACCTCGCCACGGCGTACGCGCTCGCCGGCCGCGCGGACCGGGCGCGCGTGATGCTTGCCGGATTCGACTCCACACGAAAGACAGTCGCCGACCGCGACGACGAGCAGAATCGGCACCTCGCCGCGGGAGAGATCGCGCTGGCCGAGCGTGACTACCCCACGGCCATCCGCGAGCTGCAAGCCGCCGACCACTGGCTGAGTCCCTACTTCCTCCAGGCGTCGATCGGCCGCGCCTACGACCTGAGCGGCAACACCGATTCGGCTACCGCGGCGTTCACGCGCTACGCCGAGCATCGCTACGGCACCTATGCGCCGCAGGACGCACAGTTTCTCGCCGGCACGTACAAGCGGCTCGGCGAGCTGTACGAGGCGAAGGGCGACGTGAGCCGCGCCGCGACGTACTACGGCAAGTTCGTCGCGCTCTGGAAGGACGCCGATCCGGAGCTGCGGCCCAGGGTAGAGGCCGGGCAGAAGCGGCTCGCGGTCCTGTCGCGCCAGGAAAAACGATAGCCGAGGCACAATCGCACGCCTGACTGAAGCACCAGTCGCGCTCACCCCGGGTGCGACGTCTGCATCATCTCCTTCACTGGTGATCGACATGCCACAGTACCTGATCGAGCGGAACATCCCTGGCGCAGGCAACTTCACCGCCGCCGAGCTGCAGGGCATCTCCCAGAAGTCGTGCAGCGTGCTCAACGAGCTCGGCCCGCAGATCCAGTGGGTGCACAGCTACGTCACGGGTGACCAGATCCACTGCATCTACCGCGCGCCGAACGAAGAGATGGTGCGCGAGCACGCGCGGCAGGGCGGCTTCCCCGCGGACCGGGTACTGGAGATCAAGGCGATCATCGATCCATCGACTGCTGAGTAGCCGCGTCACGACCCGAGTCAGCTCGCGACGATGATCTCCCTTTCTCCCGTCACGCTCGAGGGCCACGGTGTGCGCCTCGAGCCGCTCGCCGCTGCGCACGAGCGCGAGCTCACCGCTGCCGCAACGGACGGCCGGCTCTGGGAGCTCTGGTTCACCTCCGTGCCGGAGCCCACGGGCATGGCGCGCTACATCGACGACGCGCTCGTGGGCCAGGCGGCAGGGCACATGCTGCCGTGGGCCGTCCGGGACCTCGCGACTGGCGACGTCGTCGGCACCACGCGCTATCACGACATCGTCGCCCCGATCGATCGCGTGGAGATCGGCTGGACCTGGTACGGCGCGCGCTGGCAGCGGAGCCACGTGAACACGGCGACCAAGCTCCTGCTGCTCACCCACGCGTTCGACACGCTCGCCTGCGCCGTCGTCGGCCTGCGCACGGACAACTTCAACTTCCGCTCGCAGCGCGCCATCGAGGCGCTCGGCGCGAAGCGTGACGGCGTGCTCCGTCATCACACGGCGCGGCGCGATGGCACGGTACGCGACAGCGTGCTGTACAGCATTCTCGCCGCCGAGTGGCGCGACGTCCGGCGGCATCTCGAGGCGCGGATGGCACGCCCTCGCTGAACCGCTCTGAACCGCTCTGAACCGCTCTGAACCGCTGATCGGGTGACTGAATGCACGAAGCGCCGCGAGCAGTCGCTCGCGG
>JAYUTY010000229.1:0-5171 GCA_043754875.1 Gemmatimonadota bacterium | reverse complement strand
CGATGATCGAGATGACGCGCGAAGCGACGGAATAGCTCCCGATAGTCAGCGCCGCCTTCGCTCGTTCATGCGGTCATCCCACCGTGATCGTACCGGCGGCTGCGTCGTAGGTCGTGGCGTACGAGCGCAGGCTGCTCGTCCGCTCGCCGCCGACCCACGTGCCGCTGGTCGAGAACTGCGCGCCGTGGTTCGGGCAGAGAAAGCCGGTGCTGCTCTGGTTGACGATGCTTCCCTGATGCGGACAGACCCGTGAGAGGGCCACGAAGGTGGACGCTCCGGTGCGGACGATGGCGAACGGGCTCGACGCGATGGTCACGAGCGCGACGCCGCCCACGTTGGCCAGCGCGGGCTGGTCAGCCAGCCTGACGGAGGTCGAGCCACTCAGCGTGGACGCCGTGGTGTCGCTGGCGGAGCCGCAAGCAGCGAGCGCGGCCGCGGCAGCGAGAATCGCACTCTGGGCAAGAAAGGTTCGACGCCCGATGGCGGACGACTCTCTGGCAATGGAAGGCCCAGCGCCGCAATCGACGCATGAGGCCGTTTGATCGTTGCGCTTCAAGGGAGCTCCTGTGATGCACTCGTGAGATGAGGGGCGGCGGCGCGCGACGGCGCAGCGACGTGCCGGCCCTGCCAGTCAGACCCGCGTGGTGCGCGGAACCCTACGTTCGACAGCACTCAACGCCCCGGTGCCGGGATGCGTACCATGAGACTGGTGGCGATCGTCCTTCCGCCGTACCGCCGCCTCGTCTCAGCCAACCCCTCCCGCACGTCAACGTTCCGGCAGCAGCGTGCTTGATCCGCGTCCTCCCCGCTCGACGCGCAGCATCGCCCCGGATCACCCATCAGCTCCGTACCGACTTTCATGCGATCGCCCACCCGGTGGCATCGTGCCGGCACCTGCACGCACGTCGCGCTCGCAGTGCTCGCACTTCCCCTCGTCCTGTCTGCCTGCGCGAGCATGGGACGATCCGCCTCACCAGCGGCGACGCAGGGTCCGGACATCGGCAAGCGAGCGGTGGCGGAGCGCGGCATGGTCGCGGCCGGGAACGGGCCTGCGAGCGAGGCGGGGCTCGAGATGCTGCGGCGTGGCGGCAACGCGATCGACGCCGCAGTAGCGACGGCGTTCGCACTGGGCGTCACCGAGCCGATGATGAGCGGCGCGGGCGCGGGCGGTGGGCTGTTGTATTGGGACGCGAAGCACGGACGCGCCGAATACCTGAACTTCTACAGCGCTTCGGGCGGCGTGCCGGACACGGGGCTCCGTGCGCTCGGGACGAGCGTCACCCCTCGCGGTGTCGGGATCCCGGGCGCGGTGCGCGGCCTGCTGGCGGCGCACGCGCGCTTCGGCCGGCTCCCGCGCGCTATCGTGCTCGAGCCGGCGATCACACTCGCGGCGGGCGGGATCACGGTCAACGCGCTGCTCTCACGCGAGATCGCCTCGAGCCTGGACAAGTTCGCGGCATCTCCTGCGCGCGCCCTCTTTCTCCCAGGCGGCAAGCCGCTTCGCGCCGGCGACCGGCTGGTGCAGCCCGAGCTCGCCGCCACCTTGCGCCGCATCGCGGCGGAGGGCGCCGACGTCTTCTACTCGGGTGAGATCGGAGATCACATCGTCGCCACGCTTCGTGCAGCGGGCTCCACCATCACGCGCGCCGACTTCGCCTCATACCAGCCAACGTGGACCCGGCCGGTCTGCACGACCTATCACGGCCGCGTGGTACTCTCTGCGGCGGCGCCGCAGTCCGGCGTGCAGGTGATCGAAGCGCTCAACCTGCTCGCCGACCGCGGGCTGCCTGCGCTCGGCCTCCCGAGCCGCTCGGCGGATGCCTTTCGTGTGATGACGGGCGCGCTGCGTGTGGCGGTCACCGATCGCGACGCGGCCATCGGCGACCCGGCACGCGTCGGCGTGCCGATGGCCGGTCTCACGAGCACCAGCTTTGCCGCCACGCGCCATGCGCTGGTGGACGCGCCGGTCGGTGGCCGCCTCGCCGCCGGTGACGCGTGGCCGTTCGACGCGCCTCCGCAGGGCGAGTGCGCCGCGATGGCGTCTGCCCTGCCGGCTGCACCCGCGCAGCGCCCGGTGTCCGCGGGCGCTCCTGGTGACGGATCGATGGCGGAGACGACCCACATGTCGGTCGTGGACGCCGAGGGCAATGCGGTGTCCATCACGAGCACCCTGGGACTCGCTTTCGGCACCGGCACGTGGGTGGACGGCGTCTTCCTGAACAGCGCGCTGTTCAACTTCGCGCGTGACAGCAGCGCCCCGAACGCCGCGGGCCCGCATCGGGTGCCAGCCTCCACGATCGCGCCGACGATCGTGCTGCGGGACGGCCGAGTGGAGATGGTCGTCGGCTGTCCGGGCTCGCCCGCGATCCCTCCCGCGATCGTCGGGACGATCGTCTATCTGCTCGACTACGGAATGGACCCGCTGCAGGCGCTGCGCATGCCGCGGATGATTCCGGGCTCCGGTGCGCAGCTGCGCATGGAGGACGGCTTCGCCGAGTCCGTCTACGCGGAAGCACGCCGCCTCGGCTACGAGGTTTCCGTCTCGCCACCGGTGGACATGGGCTTCGGCGGCGTGACCGTCATCCAGCGCGTGGGCTCGCACTGGGTGGGCGCGGCCGATCCGCGCCGCGATGGCGAGGTACGCGGATGGTGACGGACGCACGGTGCCGCCGCGCTCGATCCGGGAAGAACGTTCGCTCCATGCAGGACTGCACGACGAATACTCACCTCAGTCAGGAAGGAGATGTCATGAAGCAAGGGAAGGTTCGACGCAGTCGATGGCTCGCACTCACGCTGCTCCTCTGCCTGCCGACGCTCGCTGTCGCGCAGGGCACGGGCAGCATCGTCGGTACGGTGGTGGAGCGCGGCTCGAGCGCGCCGATCGAGGGCGCCCGCGTCACGATTCCCGGCACTCGCCTCGGTGCGGCCACGGACGTGCGCGGCACATTCATGGTTCGCGGGGTGACGCCTGGCACGGTGCAGCTGCGCGCGCAGTTCGTTGGATTCGGCGCGCAGGAGCAGACGGTCCAGGTACCGGCCTCCGGCTCGGTCACGGTGAATTTCACCCTCGCTCGCGCACCGCTGACGCTCACCGGCGTCGTCGTCACGGCGACGGGCGAGGAGCAGCGCCGCTCGGTCGGAACGGCGATGGCCTCGATCGACACGGCGCAGATCGCTGCGTCGGCGGCGACGAACACGCAGCAGCTGCTCGCGGGATCGACGCCGGGCGTCTCCGTGCTGGCGAACTCCGGGCAGCCCGGTGCCGGCGCCACGATCCGACTGCGCGGAGTGAACAGCGTGAGTCAGGGCAACAGCCCCCTCATCTACGTGGACGGCGTGCGCCTGTTCAACGGCCGCACCCCGACGAACGTGGGTGGACGCCAATTCGTCTCGCCGCTCAACGACATCGCGGCGGAGGACATCGATCATATCGAGATCGTGAAGGGCCCCGCGGCGACGACGTTGTATGGTACCGAAGCGTCGGGCGGCGTGCTCCAGATCTTCACGAAGCGCGGCCGCGACGGTGCGCCCTCCTGGCAGTTCAGCGGCACGACCGGTTTCAACAACATGGGCCACGTCGGGCCGAAGAGCGATCCGACCGGACTGTTCTTCAATCAGTGCGACGGCGTGCGCACGATCGGCGACGGGACGAAGTTCCAGGACCCGACCTGCCCGGCGAGCGGGAGCTGGCTGCGCAACGGTCCGATCAACCGCGTGAGCCTCGGCGTGCGCGGCGGGGCCGCGAACGTGCTGACCTACGACGTCTCCGGGAACGCAGACAGTGAGCAGGGCGTGCTGGAGAAGAGCGGCGCGACACGTCGCAGCCTCCGCGCCAACCTCGGTTTCAAGCCGGCACGCGGCCTGACCATCGACGTCAACCAGTCGATCGTCCGCAACGAGTCGGTCGGCTTCGCCGACGGCAACAGCGCCAATGGCGCGCTGCTCAACATCTCGCGCGGCTCGGGCTCCAACTTCAAGGGCGCCGGCTGCGCCGACCTGACGATCGTCTGCGTGCTCAACGACAGCCTGTTCACGTCGGACGTCACGAATACCACGAACCACTTCATCACCGGCCTCACGCTCAACTACCAGCCAGTTGACGCGTGGACCAACCGGCTGTCGGTAGGCTTCGATTACAACGACGCCGACATCCGCTACCTCACGCCCTTCGGCCACCTTCGCGTCCCGCTTGGCCAGCTGTTCCAGACACTGTGGACTCGGCAGTTCCTCTCGGCGGATCTCGCGTCCACGTATCGCAAGCAGATCGCGAGCGAGTGGAGCACGAGCACCGCGGTCGGCGCACAGCTGTTCGACAGCCGACTCTACTCCACCGATCTCCAGTCCGACCAGTTCGCCGGCCCTGGCGATCCGACACTGATCTCCGGCTCGCTGCGCCAGATCACCGACGTCTCGCAGCAGCGCGTGATCAACGCCGGCTTCTTCGGGCAGGAGATGATCGGCTGGCGCGACATCGCGTTCCTCACCGTCGGCGCGCGCGTGGATGGAAACAGCGCGTTCGGCCAGAGCTTCGGGCTGCAGATGTACCCGAAGGTCAGCGCGTCGTACGTGATCTCCGACGAGAGCTTCTGGCCGCACCGCTTCGTGGAGTCGCTCAAGCTGCGCGCTGCCGTCGGCGACGCGGGCAAGGCGCCCGGAGCGTTCGACGCCGTGCGCACGTGGACACCGGTTGCCGCGGAGAACGGCAAGCCCGCCTTCGCGACGAACCAGATCGGCAACGCGGCGCTCGGCCCCGAGCGGACGCGTGAGGTGGAAAGCGGCTTCGACGCGACGGCGCTCGACAACCGCATCGGCCTTCAGTACACCTTCTTCAACCAGCACACGTACGACGCGCTGATCCCGGTGCAGCAGGCACCGTCGCTCGGCTTCGCCGGCTCGCAGCTGATCAACGCCGGCCAACTGCTCAACTCCGGCCACGAAGTGCAGCTCACGGCCGAGCTGCTGCGCGGCCACTCCATCGGGGCGACGGCGCGGCTCGGTTTCACGGCGCTGCACTCCGAGGCGGGCAACGTGGGAGGGCAGACGCTCACCATCTTCGCGCTCGGCCGCACCGTGGTGAGGGAAGGGTTGCCCGTGCCCGCGTACTACGGGCTCAAGGTGACGAACCCGGACGAGATCGCCAACCCGGTGATCGTGGACAATCAGTTCCTCGG
>JAYUTY010000228.1:0-1698 GCA_043754875.1 Gemmatimonadota bacterium | reverse complement strand
CACGCTCGACGAGGCGGAGGCTCGCGTGGCGCGGCTCACCGAGCTCGCCGACGGGGCCTTCGAGGTGGAAGAGCTGGACGATGACTGACGTCGCCGTGCAGGATTCCGCGATGGATTTCGTCGCCGCGCGCCTGGCGATTGGCGAGGCCCTCGCTGGCTTCTGCGAGCGCTATCTCGCTGAGCTCTCCGGTCCGGTGGGCGAGGCGATCCGCTACAGCCTCCTTGGCGAGGGAAAGCGGATGCGTGGCATCCTCTTCCTCAGCGCATTTCAGGCAGCGGGCGGCGCGGGAGACGGCGCAGCGCTCGCCGCGGCCATCGAGGTCGTGCACGCCTACTCGCTCGTGCATGACGACCTGCCGTGCATGGACGACGACGATGTGCGCCGCGGCCGTGCTACCGTGCATCGAGTCTTCGGTGTGCCCGTCGCCACTACGGCCGGCCTGGCCATGGTGCCGCTCGCCGCGCTGTGCGCTGCCGACGCCGCGCGCGCGCTGGGGTTCGCCGATCACGTGGTCGGCGCAATCGTCGTCGAGCTGATGCAGGCGTCCGGTGCCGGCGGAATGATCGGCGGACAGTTGCTCGACCTCGACGGCGAAGCGCGTCCTCTCAGCCTCACGGAGCTCGAGCGCATCCACCGGGCGAAGACTGGCGCGCTCATCACGGCGGCCGCGACACTCGGCGGCCGCGCGGCATGCGCATCTGATGCACGGCTGGATGCGCTGGCGCGCTACGGTGAGGCCGTCGGCCTCGCCTTCCAGATCGCCGATGACGTCCTCGATCTCACCGCGACGACCGACCAGCTCGGCAAGACTGCTGGCCGCGATCTCGCATTACAGAAGAGCACGTATCCTGCACTTCTCGGAATCGACGGAGCGAAAGCGCGCGCTGCGGCGTTGGTCGACGAGGGCAGTGCGGCCCTCGCGGCGGTCGGCCTCCTGACGCCCGCGCTCGCGCAGATCGCCCGATTCACGATCGAGCGCACCTCTTAGATTTCATGGCAATGTCTCTCCTGGACCGCATCGATTCGCCCGCCGACCTTCGTGGCCTCACGCGCGACGAGTTGCGCACGCTCGCCGAGGAGCTGCGCGTCCGCATGGTGGACGTCTGCTCGCGCACGGGGGGACACATCGGCGCTGGACTCGGGGTGGTGGAGCTGACGATCGCGCTTCACGTCGCCTTCCGCACCCCGCGCGACCAGCTGGTGTGGGACGTGGGACATCAGGGCTACCCACACAAGATCCTCACCGGGCGCAACCGTGCGATGGAGACGCTGCGCCAGGAGGACGGTATCTCCGGCTTCCTCAAGCGGACCGAGAGCGAGTACGACACCTTCGGCGCGGGCCACGCGGCAACGGCGATCTCCGCCGGCCTCGGCATGGCCGCGGCGCGCGACATTCTCGGCGAGCAGGATCTCAAGGTCGTCTCGGTACTCGGCGACGGCGCACTGACGTGTGGACTCGCTTACGAAGGGCTGAACAACGCCGGCCACTCGGACCGTGACTTCATCGTCGTGCTCAACGACAACGAGATGTCCATCGCACCGAACGTCGGCGCGATGCACAAGTATCTCACGTCGATCCAGCGCAATCCGCTCTACAATCGTGTGCGCTCCAAGCTGGGCGAGATCGTGGACACCGTCGGTCCCGTCGGGACTATCGTGCGGAAGTGGGAGGAGAGCATGAAGTCCTTTCTCACGCC
>JAYUTY010000227.1:0-39436 GCA_043754875.1 Gemmatimonadota bacterium | reverse complement strand
CGCGCCGATCCAGATTCTGGCTGGTCACGTACTCGAGCGCCTGCCAGCGCGTGACCAGGTTGATCCGGTTGCCAACCTTCGCGTTGCCGGCGACTGCGGCGACCCGCGGATCCTGGAGCGGCTGCACCAGCTCGCCAACCGTGTCGTCGTCGAACAGGGTGTCGGCGTCCAGACCGATGACGACCTCGTGCCGCGCACGGGCGATGCCATAGTTCAGCGCGCTCGCCTTGCCGCCGTTCGGCCTGCGCAGCACGGTCACCTGCGGGTGTGCCGCGTATGCCTCGTCGCAGATGTCCGCCGTGTCGTCCGACGATCCGTCGTCCACGACGACGATCTCGAGCTCGCCCGCGTAGCGCTGGTTGAGCAGCGTGGTGATCGTCTGCACGATCACCTTCTCCTCGTTGAATGCCGGCACGATCACGCTCACGCCCGGCGTGTACGCCAGCGACGCGCCGCGCACCTGATGCTGCCGCAGCCGCTGCACGATCGCGAGCACGCCGATGATGAGCAGTCGCGCGATGCCGAGCACCACGGCGATGCTGAAGATCCAGAAGAGCGCCGTCTCGCCGGTGCCCAGGAGTATGAAGCCGGCGCGGTTGATCAGGCGGGTCGCCTCGCTGGCGGCGGGCAGCGGCGGCATCGCATCGTCACGCGTGATGCCGGCGAGCTCGCTCACCAGCACGATCGTGTCGCCGCGCGCGCGCAGCGAGTCGATCAGCGGGCCGAGCGCAGCCACCGTGTTGGCGCGATTGCCCCCGGCGTCGTGGAGCAGGACGATGTTCCGCGCCGAGTCCTGGTTGGTGGCCGTCGTGATGCGTGGCGTCGCGCGGTCGCGCAGCACGTTCGCGATGATCGAGTCGGCGGGCGGCTCGCGCCAGTCCTCCGAGTCCACGTGCAGCCCGATCGTCCAGTAGTTCCGACGCGACGCGAAGCCCACCGGCTCGAGCTCGTTCGCCTCCGTCGGCTCGGCGTCTCCGAAGTACGGTGGCCGGAAGAAGGCCACGCGCCGGTTCAGCACCGCCTCGAGCAGCGACGACGTCATGTCGAGCTCCCACCGGTTCCGACGGTCGGTGGTGAGCGCCATGTTCGGATGCGTCCACGTGTGGTTGCCGATCTCGTGCCCTTCGTCATACACCCGCTGGAGCAGCCGCTGGTGCGTGTCCACGTTCTGGCCGATCACGAAGAACGTTCCTTTCACGCCACGCGAGCGCAGTGTGTCGAGGATCTGCGGCGTCCAGCGCGGGTCGGGTCCGTCGTCGAAGGTGAGCGCGACGCGATGCCGGTTGCGACTCTGTCCGCCCGTGCGTGCGAGGACGTACGGGATCGGCACCTTCACGAGCGTCTGGTTGGCGACGTAGCCCGACGTGCGGTCCACGCTGATGTTGCGCGTGCCGTCCGTGGGGAAGTACGTCACCTGCAGGATCTCCCCGGTGCCCTCGAACTCCGCATCGTAGCCAGGCGGGATCGTCCTGAGCGAGTCGGCCGAGGAGAGCGACCGATGCTCCGCGATGACGCTCCAGAGCGACGGGTCCTCCGAGCCGAGGCGCCAGATCGCATGCCCCGCTACCCCCAGCGCCTGGCCCACGCGCATCTCGTTGTATGCGGTCGTGGCGTCGAGATACCAGAGCAGGTGGTCCGTCGAGTCGGCGTCCGTCCACGTCATGTACGGATTGAGCGAGACGGGATCGAAGCGCGGCCGCGGCTGCGACGGCCCGCGCGCCGCACGCATGGTCTCCTGGAACGTGTACTGCTCCGCGCGGTGATTGATCACCGCTTCGGCGTCGTTCCAGTCGTAGCCATACGTGCCGATCATCAGGATCAGCTTGGACGGCGCCACGAGCCGCGCGAACCGCTGCGCCTGCGTCGCGTAGAACTGCTGGCTCGCGATCGGACCGGGCTCGCCGCTGTCGTAGTGCTCGTCGAACAGCATCGGGAACAGCTTGTCGTTCACTGTCGCCGCACTCCGCACGTACGCATCGGGGTCCGACACGGCGATGGCCTGTGTCGAGAGCTTGCCCATGGCGTGCATCGCGTCGTGCAGCTCCCGCGCGAAGCCGAGCACCTGCGTCTGCTCGGACGCGGGGAACCCCTCCATGTCGAGCGTCGTACCGGCGAAGCCATAGCGCTGCACCGCGACGGTCAGCTGGCGGATCGCCCTGGCGCGCGCCGAGGGATTGGCAAGAAAGCGCGCCACGACCGCCGCATCGAACGAGCCCTTCGACGAGTCGCTGCCCGACACCACGAAGTTGCTCACCATCAGGAAGAGCGACGGACGCGACTCGGCCGAGCGGGAGTTGAGCAGCTCGATCACCTGCGGCTTCACCCGCAGCAGCAGCGAGTCGGCCGACGGCGCGACGAAGCCCCATTCGCCGATCACCCAATCGAGCTTGGCGTAGTTGCGGGAGAGGGAGGCGAAGGAGTTGTCCTCCCAGTTCACGAAGAAGCCGGCGACGATCGCGTCCGTTCGCGTCGGGCGCGTGCCGCGCCCGACGTTCAACACCGGGATCGCCTCGGGCCGGCGCGACGCGGGTGTGCCGTACTGCTTGACCGCGGCGGCGAGCTTGCGCCGGTACGCGATGCGAAGCCGGTCCACCTTGGTGAAGGCGCTCGGCTTGCTCGTCGTCGCGCGGGCGATCGTCTCGTTGTTGGCCGTCGCGAGCGGCAGCTCCGGCGGGATCGGCGGCGAGAAGATGAGCGTCCCGGCCAGCACGAGGGCAATCAGCGTCGTCGCGACTCCCGCGAGCAGCGCCGCGCCGCGAATGCGGCGCCAGCGCTTCCCGGTGAGGTCGATGAACACCGGCGATAAGTTGCGACGGTCGGGCATGCGGGGGGCGGGCGTGAATGCTCGCCGGCAGGCGTGCGGAGGCCGGCGCGGCGTGCTCTTAAGTTACCACACGCTCCGCAGCGGTGGCGGCGAGAATCTGCCCCACGAGCTCGTCCAGCGTCTTCAACTCGAACGGCTTCTGGAGCACGTGGCACGACGTGCGCTGGACGAACACCGCAGCCTCTCGCGACGCGACGTCGCCCGTACTGAAGACGATGCGCCGCAACAGCGCCGGATGGGCCGCCACCAGCTGGTCGTGCAGCTCGACACCGGAGAAGCCGGGCATGCGAAGGTCGGAGATCACCACGTCGAAGCGCGAGCCGTGGTCCTCGAGCAGCCTGAGGCCCGCGGCGCCATCGGGCGCCTCCTCCGCGTCCCAGCCACGCCGCACGAAGAAGCGCTTCAGCGCCGAGCGGATGGTGGCCTCGTCGTCGATGATGAGGGCGCGGCGCTGCTGCGCCTGCGGTGCTCCGGCCACTTCGGCGACCTGCTCCACCGACAGCCGGCCCGCTGTAGACGCGTGCGGCAACCGCGCGTTCGTCACGACTGCATGCGACCCGCTGAACGAGACCGGACTCCCCTCCGCGCGCGGCAGCGTCACCGTCACACGGGTTCCTGGAGTGGATGGCGCGCGCGACTCGATGTCGATGCGTCCACCAAGCTGCTCGACGATGCCCAACGTCACAGACAGGCCGAGTCCAGTGCCCTCGCCGGTCGGCTTGGTCGTGAAGAAGGGATCGAAGATGCGTGCCCGGATCGAGTCGGGGATGCCGGCCCCGCTGTCCTCGATGACGAGCCGGCACGACGTCCCGTCTTCCTCGGTGCGCAGCCAGACGTCACCGCCGTGTCCAGCGGCGTGAGTCGCGTTGCTCAGCAGGTTGGTGACGACCTGCTCGATCCCACCGCCGTCGCCGAGGACCACGATGGCTGCAGGCGACTGGCTGACGTGCAGACGCGCACCACTCAGCTCCATCGTCGGGCGCATCACGCGCACCGTCGCCGCGACGACGTCGGCCATCAGAATGAGCTCAGCGCGCGCCTCGCGCTGATGCACGAACGAGAGCAGATCACGCACGATCGAGCGCGACCGGCGCGCCTGGTCGCGGATCACGCTCAGCGCCTCCGCATCCTCGGGCGTGCGCTTGTCGGCCAGCAGGTCCTCGGTGAAGTGCATGATCGAGGACAGCGGGTTGTTCAGCTCGTGCGCGACGCCCGAGATCAGTTGCCCGACCGCAGCGAGCTTCTCGTTGTGGCGCAGCGCGAGCTCGGCGGCGCGCAGCAGGGTGACGTCTTCGGCGTACCCTTCCCAGAGCCAGAGCTCGCCGCGATCGTCGCGGTACGCCCGCGCGCTCACGCGCACCGTGACCAGGGAGCCGTCGGCGCGGCGCCACTCCATCTCCACCCCTTGCACGACGTCCGACTGCTCGAGCGCGCGACGTAGCTCCTCGCGCGCCTCGGGGCGATGATAGAGCTGCCCGCTGTCGGCGGCTTCGAGCAGCGTATCGACCGAGCGGTAGCGCAGCAGGCCGACCATCGCCGGGTTGGATGTCACGAGACGGCCATAGCGCGTCTCGCGGAAGATCGCCGCCGGTGCGTTCTCCACGAATGATCGGAAGCTCGCCTCCGACTGGCGCAGCGACGCGGCGTCGCGCGCGCTGGAGAGCGCGATGCTCGCCAGGTGCACCGCGGCGCTCGCGTACTCCAGCTCGCGCCTCGTGGGGCCCCGCGGCTCCGCGTAGTAGCAGGCGAGCGCGCCGATCACGTCACCGTTCGGCGCGCGCAGCGGCATGGCCCAGCCGGCACGCCAGCCGTAGGAGAGTACGTAGAACCGGGAGCCCAGCCAGAGCGGGTCCGTCGCGATATCCGTCGAGTAGACGGGCTCGGCACGATGCACCGAGGTGCCCACGGCCGCCGACGCAGGACCGACCACGATCTCGTTCGTGGCCTCGATGAAGCCGGGTTGCAGGCGTGGGGCGCTGATGAGCCGCGCGACCATCGCGTCGCCGTCCAGCTCGTAGGCGGCGAAGTGCATCTCCGGCGCCTCCGCTTCCACGACGGCGATGAGGATACCGAGCGCCTCGTCTGCCGGCGCACCGGAGGCGATGAGCTCGAGGACCTGCCGCTGACCCTGGAGAAAGAGCTCGGAGCGCGTGCGCTCCGAGACGTCGCGTACGCCGAGGGTGTAGAGTGGCTTGCCGTCGAAGGTGGAGCGGCCGAATCTCGTGTCCACCGGCACGCGCGCGCCGTCCGCACGCAGCGCGATCGAGTTCTCGATGTCGGGTGATGGCAGCTGGTCGATTCCCTCGTGCGCAAACTGCTGCAAGAACCGCTCGAGCGACGCGCGCGACTCGGGCGCGAACAGCTTCAGCAGGGGACGCCCGAGCAGCTCGGACTGCGGCACGCCGAAGAGCCGCTCCACCGCCGAGTTGGCCATGATGATGTTGAACGCCGCGTCGACCGAGAGGAGGCCGTCGGTCGACGCGTTGACGACCGTCACGAGACGCTGGTCGGCCTGTGACTGCTCATGGAGTCGACGCGCGCGCGCGTTGCGATTGGCGGCGAACAGTCCCATGAAGCCGAGCGCCAGGAGCGCGCCGAGGAAGGCACTCTCCAGCGCGACTTCCCGCCAGAACGGGGCGAAAGCGTCAGTCCGCGCAACGCGCCGCACCACCCCCCACTTGAGCAGCGTGTCGAAGCGCGTAATGGCAACTAGTTCCCCCCCGCCGTCGAAGCGGGGAAAGATGCCGAAGGTGTCTCGCCGGGCGAGTGCGAGCGTGGCCGGCGAGCTCGCCGCGAGCTGCAGCGGTCCCGAGACGCATACGGGGGGAAGTCGTGCCGGGCAGGCCGCCACCACGATTGCTCCCCGAGGGGAAGGCGTGGCGAACAGACTCATCGCCGCGTTGGGCCGGCCGGCCGCCCAGGGCGCGAACGCTGCGATCACGTTGGCGCGTACCAAGACCGCGGCAGCGACCTGCGGCCCGAGCGACGTGGAGCCGGCGGCAATGCGGACTGGCGACGCGAGTGAGAGAAAGACGTGCGCCGAATCCACCGGCATCAGCGTCGAGTGAGTCGTGACTCGGCTGCGTGTCGCTGCCGTGAGGGCATCACGCTCGGCCTCGTCGATGGGTGAGCCGTGCGCGCTGGCCAGCACCGCGCCGGCGCTATCCACGATCCACACCTCGACGAACTTGTCGCGGCGCCCGAGCGGCGCGAGCAGGCGACCGAGCTCGCTCACGTCCCCGCTCGCGCCGAGTGCCATGCGGTGCTGCGCCACGCTGCTCGCGAGCCCTTCCGCGTCGGCGGTGCGCTCCTCGTACCAGTCATCCAGCGTCGCTTCGGTGGTCAGCGCACCGCCCGCGAGCACCTCGCGCCAGCGGTGCATCGTCTCCTCGCGCAGCGAATGCACGCGAAGGGCGACGCCGGTGGCGAGCAGCGCCCCCGCGAGGAGGACGGCGCCATAGCGGGCGCCGGTGCGACGACGGGGGTGAAGGCCGGTACTCATCTGAGTACGACGATCGACATCTCCTGCCGTTTCCACCAGCGCTGGGACGACAATGACGAGCGGGAGACGAGTGATGGCCTCGTCTCCCGCTCGTCTTCTCGTCGTCTGCCGTCAGCGCTCTCGCGAGCGCCGGATCGGCGTTACGCTGCCTGCCAGAACCCGGCGAGCGCCCTGCCGTCGGGTGACTCGCGCAGCTTCTCGAAGGCACGCTCTCGGATCTGACGGATCCGCTCGCGCGTCACCCCCATCAGGGCACCGATCTTCTCGAGCGTCATCGGCTCGCCGCTCTCGTCGAGGCCGTAATAGAGGAAGAGGATCTTCCGCTCGCGCGGAGTGAGGTACTTCCGGAACACGCGCTCGATGAAGGACTTCATCAGGTTGTAGTCCGTGACGTCCTCGATCTCGGACCCGTCGACGCCGGCAAACCGCTCGCCGAGCGTCGACGCCTCGCGGTCCGAACGATCGATCGGGGCGTCGAGCGATACCTCGGTGGCGGACATCTGCTTGGCCGCACGGACGGCCTCGGGAGTTTCCTCGAGGAGGCGGGAGATCTCGTTCTCGGTCGGGTCGCGCTTGAGCACCTGCGCGAGCACCGTCTCGGCTCGGGCGAGCCGGATGAGCTGGGAGTTCTGGTTGAGCGGAATCCGGACGCTGCGCGTCTGCTCGGCCAGCGCCTTGAGTACGGCCTGGCGCACCCACCACACGGCGTAGGAGATGAACTTCACCCCCTGGTCGGGATCGAACTTCCGGACCGCCTTGAGCAGCCCTTCGTTGCCGATCGCGACGAGCTCGGACAGGTCGAGGCCGTGTCCCTGGTACTTCTTCACGTACGAGATGACGAAGCGGAGGTTCGCCGTCACGAGCCGCTCGGCGGCGGCTTCGTCTCCTTTCTGGGCGAGCCGGGCGAGGCGTCGCTCTTCGGCCGCGTCACTGATCAGCGGCAGCTTCTGAATGTCGTGGAGGTACTGGTCGAACGCAGTAGAGGGAGACGAGCGGAAATACCCTTTAGACCTTGTCTCGGTCGCTTGCTCCATACACGCCCCTTACCTGAGCCGGAAGGTTGTCGGGCGGCCCCGGCTGTCCAGCACCGTGCGCCCGCGTGAGTCAGCAGGACGCCCACCATAATGTCAGGGGAAAAAACCGTCAACAGTGAGTTTGCCAGAATGGCCACTCGGCAACATTTGTGACCGGTGTAACTGCTGCGATGACAGCGATTTGGGGGTTACTCGGACAATTTATTCACAGACTCGGCGCTTTCGGGTCAGTATGACCGATGCGTCGCGAGATGGGGAGCGGGAGCAAGAATGCGCACATGCCGACCCCACGAGCAACAAACGCGGACCCTCTGACGAAGAGATCCGCGTCTGTTCGTTCTGTGTTCCGTGTTGCGCGACCCGCCCGAGGTCAGCCGATACCCGGACTCGCGTTGACTCAACGTGGCGGCGACGTCGGCGGGTCCTTCATCTTCCCGCGGCTCGTGGCCATCAGGATGCCGATGCCGATCATCACGATCACCCCGACGATGATCCACATGGTCGGGACGTTGAGCAGATAAGCCGCGACTGCCAGTCCGATGATCAGGATGACAAAGCCGAGTAGATAGGTGGTGAACGAGGACATGATTTCCGCCTGATGAGGTCAGCCCGACGATGGGCAAGGAAGAGACCAGCAGGAACGGTCGGCCGCCAGGGTAGCTGTCACGCAGCCATCAGGGCGATCGCTGCGCCACGAGTTTCGCGCCGCCCAGCCGGCCGGTCATCAGGGTGTCCTGCGCGGCGCCGCGCGGCCTGGGCACGAGCACGGCGGTGGCGCGCTGCCGACCGAACCGGCGGGCGTCGCGACAGGTCGGCGTCCAGACGTCGAGCCGATTGCCCTTGATCGCGCTCCCCGTGTCGTCGATCAGGAAGCGCCCCCAGTACTTGCGGCCGACGTAGATCTCGAGATAGCGGGCGAGGGGAAAGAGGCGCGGGTCGGCGGCGACGATCCCCAGCCGCACGAAGCGGTCGCGACGCGTGCGCCCGGTGAGGCAGTACGCGGTGAGCGACACGGGGACCGGGTCGCCGAAGTGAAGCGGGGTGTGGCGGTCGTGCGCCCAGTTGGCGGCCGCGCCGCGCACGAGCGCGCCGTCGAGCCGAGCGATGGCGTACACGAGCGTCGGCGCAACGCGAATGGGCACTTCCAACTCGGGTACCGCCCGCAGACGGAGCAGGCTCGCCGTCCCAGCGGCGAGCAGCACGGCGATCAACATCGCGGCGCCGATCAGCGAGTCTCGGCGGCGTCTCCCATGGCGATGGCGAGACGGTGTCGGCGCTGAGGACGCGACGACCACCACCGGCATGCTGCGCGATGGGGTCGGAGTGGGACGCGGAGGGGACGGCGGAGGGGCGACGATCATGTCTCGCTCCCGACAGTGGGCCGGTGACTGCTCTCGACGCTGCTTTCGACGCTGTTCTCGACGTTGCGCTCGAGCACGTCGAGGACGATCGCGTCCTCCACCGGGATACCGTAGCCGCGGTCCGCGCCAGCCATCGTCCCGATGCGGATGGGCAGCGAATATTCCACCACGCCGCCGCGCGCCTTCTTGTCCGTCCGGGTGCCGTCGAGCAGCACACGCGCGGTGAGCGAGGCGGGCGCGCGCGTTGGCAGCCCTGCTCGCGTCACCACCTCGACGATCCGCTCCGCGAGCCCCGCCTCGGCGATCCCAGCGCGCTCGGCGATGCGCGCCTCGAGCACCATGCCGATCGCAACGCACTCTCCGTGGAGCAACGCGTAGCCACTCGCGTGCTCGATCGCATGGCCGAGGGTGTGCCCGAAGTTGAGCGTCTTGCGAACGCCGGCTTCGCGCGCATCGGCACGCACCACGGCTGCCTTGATCGCGACGCTGGCCGCGACGGCGGCATGGAGCGCGGCGGTGTCCCCGGCCAGCAGGGCGGGAATCGCGTGCCCGAGGTCGGCGAAGTGCTCCGCGCTCGCCACCACGCCATGCTTGATCGCCTCGGCGAGCCCCGCGCTCCGGTGCGCAGCGGGGAGTGAGCCGATCAGCTCGACGTCGATCAACACGGCGGCCGGCGGATGAAAGGCGCCGACCAGATTCTTGCCCGCCGGCGTGTCCACTCCTGTCTTGCCGCCGACCGATGCGTCGATCATGGCAAGGAGCGAGGTGGGGCAGTGGACCACGGGGACGCCTCGCAGGAAGGTCGCAGCCACGAAGCCCGCGAGATCGCCGACGACGCCGCCGCCGAGCGCCACGACGGTGGTATCGCGGCCGTAACCGGCGGCGAGCAGCTCGTCGGTGAGGCGCGCCCAGCTCTCGCGGCTCTTGTAGGTCTCGCCGGCCGGGATGACATGCAGCGAGGCGCGCGACTCCTCGTCCAGGTCGCGCACCAGCGCGTCCGCGTAGAGCGGCGCGACATTGCTATCCGTGATGACGGCGTACGCATGCGCCGGCGCGGCGCGCGCGATGGAGGTGCCGAACTGCGCGCGCAGGCCGAGGCCGACGGTGACGCGATAGCCTCCGGCGTCGATCACCGAGTGCTGCTCGCCCACGGCGCTGCTGCTCACGTCGCCGCGCGCTACCAGATGACTTCCGCGGCGCCGGCGCGCCGATTGGCCACGCGCGCGAGGGTGAAGAGCAGGTCCGACAGGCGGTTGAGGTAGATCACCGCCAGCGCCGGCAGCTCGACGTCGTGCTGGAGACGAACGACGCGACGCTCGGCGCGCCGGCACACGGTGCGTGCGACGTGGAGCGCGGCGGCCTTGGGGGTGCCGCCGGGAAGGATGAACGCCGTGAGCGGCTCGAGCTCCGCCTCGCCAGCGTCGATCGCCTGCTCCAGCTCCGAGATGCGCACGTCGTCGATTCGTGCCTTGACGAGGTGCTGCGCCATCTTCGTGCGGTCCGGCGTGGCGAGGAGTGCGCCGATGGCGAACAGGTCGCGCTGGATCGGAAGGAGGACGTCGTCGATGCGCGGCATCAGCTCCACCGCGCGGGCGACGCCGATCACTGCGTTGAGCTCGTCCACGTCGCCGTAGGCCTCCACGCGTGGATCGTCCTTCTCCACACGTCCACCGCCGAACAGCCCCGTGGTGCCGGCGTCACCGGTCTTTGTGTAGATCTTCATAGCCCGGAAGTATAGCCGGGTCTGCCGGGCACAGGCGTGAGGCAGGTCACAGTGCGAGCTGCTACCGGCCGAACCAGCGCTCGAGCAGCCCCGCGCGCCCATTCGTGTGCCGCACGGCGCGGTGCAGCGCCGAGAAGCTCGTGTCCACCACGTCGTGCTCGGACCAGGTAGGGGGGCGGAAGTCGCGGGGAAAGAGCTGCGCGAGGTGACTCTGGAGATGGTCGGGCGAGCCGTACGTGTGCTGCGTGGAGATCCACCGGTCGAGATCCGCCCCCATCATCGCTGCGGTGGGGCGGCGTGCCGGATTGTGGTCCAGCGCGAGGCGCAGGATGTGCTCGAGCGACTCGTCGATGCCGTGCAGGCGTTGGCGAAGGTCCGGCAGCGGTTGCACGGCGACCTCCTCGACCATCTTCGTGGTGCCTTCCTCCACGAACAGACGGTCGAGCGCGAGGAGCTCGTAGAGGACGACGCCGAGGGAAAAGACATCCGAGCGGGCGTCGACGTCGATGCCGAGCAGCTGCTCGGGGCTCATGTAGTGCTTCTTCCCCATTCGCAGCCGTCCACCGTTGCCGAGGTCGATGGAGGAGCGGGCCTTGGCGAGACCGAAGTCGGCGAGCTTGATGTGGCCGTCCCACGAGGCGAGCACGTTGCCCGGGCTCACGTCGCGATGGACGATGTCGAGCCGCTGTCCGGCGGGGTCCACGAACTTGTGGGCGAAGTCGAGCGCGCGACAGACACGGCTCGTGATGTAGGCGGCGAGCGTCGGGGGCACAGGGCGCCCCAGCTCGCGATGGCGGTCGATGAGCTGGCGGACCGTGGGCCCCTGGACGTACTCCATGGCGATGAAGTAATCGCCGGCGACCTCGCCGAGCTGGAAGATCTGCACGACGTTGCCGTGCATCAGGTTGGCGCTGAGCTTCGCCTCGTCGATGAAGGCGCGGAGGAAGTCGCTCTTCTTGGCGTATCGCGGGTGGATGATCTTGAGCGCGACGCGCTTCGAGAAGCCTTCCGTGCCGAGCTGCTCGGCTTCGTAGACGGTCGCCATGCCGCCCTCCGCGATCTTGCGAACCAGGCGGAAGCGGCCGGTGAATGCGAGCTCTGGATGATCCATGGGACGGGGAGTGGCCTCCGGGCAAGCTCGGGGTCGAGGGTGACGCGAGGCGTTCCCTTGATGATCGGCTGCCCTCCGGCGAACCTTCAGTAATGGAACACGAGATCAAGGACATCACGATCATCGGTGGCGGCCCCACCGGGATCTTCGCGTCATTCTACGCCGGCATGCGGCGCGCGACGGCGCAGATCGTCGACGCGCTCCCCGAGCTGGGCGGCCAGCTCGCGGCGCTCTATCCGGAGAAGTACATCTTCGACGTCGCCGGCCATCCCAAGGTGCTGGCGAAGGATCTGGTCAAGTCGCTGGCGGAGCAGGCCGCGCAGTTCGACCAGCCGGCGCATCTGGGGCAACGGGTGACGGGACTGGAGCAGCGCGACGGTGTGTTCGTGCTGCACACGGAGAAGGGGGACTACCCGACGCGGTCGATCATCATCGCGGCGGGGATCGGCGCCTTCTCGCCGCGCCGGCTCCCGCAGCCGTGCGCCGAGCCGTGGTACGGGCGCGGGATCTATGATGTGGTCACGGACCCGCAGCAGTTCCGTGGGCAGCGCGTGGTGATCATCGGCGGCGGCGACTCAGCGTTCGACTGGGCGACGCAGCTGGCCGGGATCGCGACGCACGTGTCGCTCGTGCACCGGAGCGACCGGTTCCGCGCGCATGGCGCGACGATCGCGCAGTTCGACGCCGATGTCGAGGCCGGGCGCGCGGCGAAGTACACCTTCCACGAGCTCGCCGACGTCTCATGCCGGGTGGCGGGTGATCGGTTCTCGCACATCGCGCTCAAGCAGGTGAAGACGAAGGAGATCACCGAGATCGAGGCCGACGTGGTGCTACCGATGCTCGGCTTCGTGAGCGACATCGGGCCGATCGCCGAGTGGGGGCTGTCGCTGGAGAAGGACGAGATCGTGGTGAATCAGATGATGGAGACGGGGCGCGAGGGAGTGTGGGCGGCCGGTGACGTGACGACGTATCCGGGGAAGCTCAAGCTGATTGCGACTGGCTTCGCGGAGGCGGCGACGGCGGTGAATCAGGCGGTGCACTGGATCTACCCGGAGAAGAAGGTGGCGCCGGGTCACTCGAGCAACATGGACGTGTTCGGGCAGAAGGACGATTAGGGCGTTACGGTATCGGCGAGAGCAACGGCAACTGCATTTTCACGCAAAGGACGCGGAGGACGCCGAGAAAAAACCGCAGAGGAAGACCCACTACTGGCCGCGAGAGGCTGGATGTCGAATCCAAGTCCAGCTTTTCTTGCTGCCGGGCGGGGCATCGTCCGCCGCTCACGAGGCTTTACCTGTCAGCCCCATTCAACAGCAGTCCTCTGCGTGCTGTTCTCCGCGTCCTCTGCGTCCTCCGCGTCCTCCGCGTCCTCCGCGGTGAACATGCAGTTGCCGTTTGCTGCAGCCGTGAGAGCAAACCGCCGCGAACCACGGTTGTCGCCAGTATCGTTGCGGGAGTTTCGCCGCGAAGTAGCGATGCGCTACCGAATCGTCGCGCGCACTGCCAGCACGTCGGCACCCGGCACGAGCGTGAGCGAGACTCGGCGCGGCGGCTGGCTCGCGGCGCCGGCGTGGCGATACGCCTCGATTGCGCTGCCGATCGCGATGGCGCCCGCGCCCGCGAGGCCGAGCGCCATGTGCGGACGCTCGCTCACGTTCCGCGTTTCTGAAAACGTGTATGGCTTTCCGAACGGGTCAGTGCCCTGCTTCTGCTCGGTCACCTGCCGCGTGGACGACGTGAACGCATACGCGAGCGCCGCGCTGGTGCCGGCGAGGGCGAACACACCGCCCACCGGGCGCCCGGTGTAGAACTGCCCCGCACCGGGAATGACGAGTCCGAGCGAGAGTGCGGTGCTCGGTGAGAGCGTCGGAGTGCGGAGCGAGTTGACCCGCGCCACGACGGCGACGCGATCCTCGGCCTCGGGCTTGAGACGCAGGTACTGCTCGAAGTCGGCGAGTGCGTGCTGCCGGTCGCCGCGCGCCAGCAGGACGACGCCGCGATCGTAGTACGCCTCGGCCCACGAGGGCTGGCGAGTGATCGCGGTGCGGAACTGGGTCTCTGCCGACGCGAGGTCGCCGCGCTCGTAGGCGGCGACACCGGCCTGGAACGCCGTCAGGGCGGGCTGGGACGTCGCGAGCTGAAGCGGCCGACCGAGTGTCGCGACTCGCTCACGCGTCTCGGCTGCTTCAGAAGCATTGGGCGAGATGGCGAGGAAGCGGCAGTACTCACGCACCGCGCCGGTCGCGTCGTCCGCGGCATCGTTGGCGCGGGCGAGCTGATAGGCGAGATCGGCGTCCGTGGGATCGAGCGCTGCTGCCTGCCGCAACTGGTCGCGCGCCGAGGCACGATCGCCGAGGATGGCGGACTGCTGCCCGCGGCGGGCGAGGTCGCGTGCCTGAAGGCGCTGGGCACTGGTCGGCGCTGCAGGCGTCGGAACTGGCGCACACCGGTACGGTGCTGGCGCGGTCGGGTCGCCGCGCTTGAGCGGTTCGCGGCGCGCAGCACCCGTGGGCGCGGACTGCGCCGTCGCGCTCCAGGGCGCGACGGCGAGAAGAATAGCTGCTCCGAAAAGCCGGATTCGGATCATGGAGTGACGGTGACGGTCGACGTGCCGCTCTTGGCCTCGGCCGAGATGATCGCGGTGATCGTCACAATGCCCGGCTTTATACCGGAGACGAGCCCTGAGGTGGATACGGTCGCAGTCTTGTTGTCGCTCGTGATCCAGGTGAACGTCTTGCCGCTGATCACGTTGCCGAAAGCGTCGAATGCCGTTGCGGTGAGCTGGACCGTCTGCGCCTGCCGCACGGAGGCGGGCGCGGGACTCACGGTGACCGTGGCCGTCGGTCCGGCAACGACCGTGATGGTCGCCGTCCCGGTCGCTCCCTCACTCGTCGCAGTAATCGTTGCGGTGCCTGCCTTCGTGCCGGCGGTGACGACGCCGGTGCTCGAGACCGTGGCGACCGCGGTGTTGCTCGACGACCAGGTGACGGCGCGACCAGTGAGGGCAGTGCCGTTGACGTCGCGCGTGGTCGCCGTGAGCTGAGTTGTTGCCAGCTGGCCAGCCGTCAACGTTGCGCTCGCAGGCGTGACCGTCACCGAGTTCACTGTCGCGGGCGCAGGAGCGCTGACCGTGACAGCCGACGTCCCGGTCCTGCCTTCGCTCGTCGCGGTGATCGTCGCGGTGCCGGGCGCGACTGCGGTGACCACTCCCGTGGCGGCGTTCACCGTGGCGATCGCCGGGTTGAGCGTCGTCCAGGTGACGGTGCGGCCAGTCAGCATGTTGCCATTGGCGTCACGCGTCGTGGCGGTCAGCGTGCCCGTCTGGCCCTGCACGAGCGAGAGCGCGCCTGGTGTGACAGTGACACTCCCCACCGGCACCGGCACCGGTGCAAGCGCCGTGACGGTCACGGTCGACGTCCCGCTCTGGCCACCGGTAGCAGCCGTGATGCTCGCGGCGCCCGGCGCCACACCAGTCACGACGCCCGTCTGTGAGACCGTGGCGACGGCCGGATTGTTGGACGTCCAGGTGACCGTGCGATCGGTGAGGACGTTGCCGTTCGCGTCCTTCACCGTGGCGACGAGGGTGGTCGCCTGCCCCTGCACGACGCTCGTCGGCGACGGCGACACGGTGACGCTGCCCACCGCGGGCGGCGTCGGAATGCCAGGCGCGGCAAGCGTGACGGTCACCGCCGCCGCGCCGCTCTTGCCCTCGCTCGTCGCCGTGATGGTCACGGTGCCAACGGTCACGCCGGTCACGACGCCTGCCTGCGAGACGGTAGCGATCGCGGGGTTGCTCGAGCTCCATGCGACGGCACGCCCCGTGAGCGGCGCACCGTTCGCGTCCTTCACGCTCGCGGCCAGTACGGTCGTCTGACCTGTCGTGATCGTGCTCGTCGCCGGTGTGACGGACACGCTACCGACGGCCGTCTGCGTCACGGTGATGGTCGCCGTGCCGCTCCTGCCTTCCGCACTCGCGGTGATGACCGCCGATCCTGGTGCAACGCCGGTGACGAGGCCCGCCGAGTTGATGGTCGCCACTGCCGGGTTGCTGGAGCTCCAGGTGACGGGGCGGCCGGAGATGGTCGCACCGTTGACGTCCGTCACGACGGTGGCGAGCTGGACACTGGCGCCGGGAGTGATGGTGCTCGTTGCCGGCACGATCGCCACGGACGCGACCGCGACGTTCGATACGGTGACCGCGGTGGTGCCGACCTGTCCTTCGCTCGTCGCGGTGATCGTCGCCGTGCCCGACCCAACGCCGGTCACCGTGCCGTCCTGCGTCACCGTGGCAACCGACAAGTTGGAGCTGGCCCACACAATCGTGCGGCCGGCGATCACGCCGCCGGCCGCATCGTGCGCGATGGCGACGGCCTGCACTGCCTGGCCGACGCTCATCGCAAGCGGATTCGGCGTGACGGTGATCGATGCGATCGCGCCCTGACCAACGTTGATGGTGGCCGACGCGCTCTTGCCTTCGCTCGTCGCGGTGATCGTCGCCACGCCTGCGCCGACACCGGTGAGCATTCCTGATGCGTCGACGGTCGCGACGCCGACGTTGCTGCTGCTCCAGATGATCGCGCGATCGGCGAGCACGTTCTGCGCGGCGTCGTAGGCGACCGCGGTGAGCTGCACCTTCTGACCGGAAGTCACGTCAGCGCGATTGGGCAGCACGATCACACTGGCGACGGGGGTCTTCTGCACCGTGATGGTCGCGATAGCCGACTTCCCGTTCGCGTTGGCGGCCACCTGCGTAGTGCCGAGCGCGAGGGCCGTAACGACTCCTGTGGAAGACACGGAGGCGATCGTCGGATCCTTGACGGACCAGACTACGGGGACGCTGGGTATGACGCGTCCGGCCACGTCCTGCACGGAGGCCTGCAGCGGAATCTGCGCGCCGACCGAGACAGTGGACGTCGGAGGAGTGATGAGCACGGTGGCAACCTCGCCCGAGCTTCCGGCGTCGGGTCCAGTTGCGGAGCTGCATGCCGCGAGAGCCAGAACGGCCCACGTGAACAGCGAGTGTTTCGTGCGCGTGCGAACGTTCGGCATACCGCTACTCCTATTGATGCAGTGCTTCGATTGTGTCGATCGTCAGGTGCCACCGGGTGGCTCGACGTACACGGGGCGTGTCCGGCTGATACGCGTTCCATCACCCAGCTGGCCGTCCGCGTTGTAGCCCCAGCAGAAGGCCTCACCGGACGAGGTCGCGGCGCAGCTGTGCGATCCGAACGTCCTGATGGATGCAAACCTGTGACCGCCAGCAACCCGCGTCGGATGCATGTGATCGGTCGTGCTGCCGTCGCCGAGCTGCCCGTACGTATTGCGTCCCCAGCAGTACGCGTCTCCGTCGGCGTCCAGAGCACACGTATGCACCGCGCCCGCTGCGATCGACGTGAACTTCTCAGCACTCTGTACGCGCACGGGCACCGAACGATCCACCGTCGTGCCGTCACCAACCTGCCCATTCGTGTTGCGACCCCAGCAGTAGGCGTCGCCCTGCACGGTCACCCCACATGCGTGCGCACTTCCCGCGCTCAGCGACACGAAAGCGGGCGCGCCGCGCAGCTGAACAGGCGCTCGCCGGTCGGACGTCTCACCGTCACCGAGCTGACCAGAGTCGCCGTCACCCCAGCAGAGCGCGCTTCCGTCGCGACGAAGACCACAAGCAAAGTTCCAGCCAACAGCCAGCGAGCTGAAGCTGTTGCTTCCCGCGACGGCGACAGGCGCGGCACGATCAGCGGTGGTGCCATCACCAAGCTGGCCATTGGAGTTCGCGCCCCAGCACCACGCAGTGCCGGCCGCATCGAGACCACAGCTGTGCGCTGCACCGGTGGCGAGCATGTTGAACGCGTGCGCATCGGCGACCCGAGTCGGCGATGTGCGCGCGCTGCTCGAGCGGTCGCCGAGCTGGCCATGATCGTTCTCGCCCCAGCACCAGGCAGCACCACCGCGGGCGATGCCGCAGCTATGCGAGAGCCCGGGGCTCACCGCAACGAAGCGGAGGTCGGCGCTGATGAGCGTCTGCGCCACGCCGTGCGCGCCGGACGCACCGCCCAACTGGCCACGATCATTGCTGCCCCAGCAGTAGGCGCGACCATCCGCCGTCACAAGGCAGCTGTGTCGTCCCCCCGCGGTGATACCCACGCCTGACGTCGACATCGGGCGCCGGCGGATCGCCTCGGCGACGGAGAGCTCGGCCGGCATGGCGGACGTGCCGCCGCCATTGGGCGACGAGACTGCAGCGGTGTTCGGCGGCGCTGGCGGTGGCGCGGCGGGAATCGCAGGCTGAGGCAGGGGGGGCGATGCCGCGCCGGCGCTGCCCGTGGTCGAACCCCTGGACGGACCGTTGATGGCGGTGCTGACCGACGTGCTGGGCGGCGCCGGAAGCGGCGGAACGTTCACCGCGACCGAGCGCGCCGAGTCTCCCGCTGCGGACGCCGCCTGCTGCGGTCCCAGTCGGCCGAGCGAGTCCGTACCGACGATCGGGCCAACCTCGCCACCAAGTGATCGCTGGCCCGCGCCGCCGGCATCGGGCGTGGCAGGGGCGCCCTGCGCGACCTGCTGCTCCGGCAGCGCCGCGTGCGTCATGTCCTCGGGCGGCGTGCGCGCATGCAGCAGCGACAGGATCAGCGCGAGCGCCGCGATGCCGCCGGCCGCCGCGGCCGCGTACGTCGCGCGGCGACGGGTGATGCCGCCGCGCGCACCGTGTGCCACGCTGCCCCATGCACCGACAGGAGCGCGATCGTCGTCATTGGCACGCTCGTCGGCGAGATCCTGCTCGGCCGCCGTCGGTGACTCGTCCATCACGGCGGCCCAATCGATTGCCCCGGCCGCCGCGGCACCGGCCGTCGGTCGCACGAAGCGTACGGTATCGGTGTTGGTCGCACGAACGCGCGGTCCTGGCCAGACGCGTGCTGGATCATCGAGCGCGGCGAGCAGCTCCGGAATGCTCTGCCACCGCGCGGCCGGCTCCTTCTCGATGCTCCGCGCGATGATGCCGGCGAGACGGTCGGGCACGTCGGGCCGCAGCTCGCGCACGTCGGGCAGGTACTCGTGCTTCTGGTGGTAGAGCACCGCGTAGAGGCTCTCTCCCGCCCATGGCCGCGTGCCACTCAGCATCTCCCACGCGACGAGGCCGAGGCTGTAGATGTCGCCGCGGCCGTCGAGCTCCACGCCGTCGATCTGCTCTGGCGCCATGTAGGTCGGCGTGCCGATCGCGACGCCGGTCATCGTGAGCTGCGTCTCGCCCGTGATGGAGCGGGCGAGGCCGAAGTCGGCGAGGAGGGCGCGGCCATCCGGCTCGATGAAGATGTTGCCGGGCTTCACGTCGCGATGCACGATGCCCATCGTGTGCGCGGCGTTCAGGGCGTGCGCGATGTCGCGAAGAATGGCTTCGGCGCGTTCGGGCGAGAGCCGCCCCTCGTCCCGGATGAACTGATCGAGCGTGCGCCCGGTCATGTGCGCCATGACGAGCCCGATCCCCGCGTCGCCCAGATCGAGGACGCTCTGCACGGGGATGACGTTGGGATGCTGGAGCTGGGCGACGAAGCGCGCCTCGCGGGCGAATCGGCCGAGCGCCTCGTCGTCCTCGATGTACTTGGCGCGGATCAGCTTGATCGCGACCTCGTGTCCCGTCGTGCGCTCGCGCGCGAGGTAGACGACGGCCGTGCCGCCCCGTCCGAGCTCGCGAACGATCTCGTAGGTGGACTCGAGCGCCGCCAATCCGGCGGGAGAACGCTCGCCGGTCACGGGCTCAGTGCGCCCGGAATCGAAGCACGACGTCGCCCAGCTCGATGCGGTCGCCGTCCGCCAGCGCGCGCGGAGCATCCACGGCGTTCAGGACCTCGTCGTTCACCACGAGCGGATTGGTCTGCGAGAGGTTGGCGACGCCCCACTGACCATCGGCGAACGCGAAGCGCGCATGCCGGCGGCTCACCGTCGTGGACTCGAGCGCGACCTGCTGCGGTGACGAACCTCCCTCGCGGCCCAGGATCAGCTGCGGCAGCTCGCCGGGCACGCGGACAAAGCGAATCTCTCGATGCCGCTTCTCGCCAGCCAGCACTTCCAATCGGCCAGGAAGCAGCTGAACAGGTTCGTCCGTGGTGCGACGGAAGCGCACCGTCTCCTGGGCGTTCAGCGGCTGCCCCATGTCGTCATCGACGACGAGGGGAACGTAGCGCTCGGTGTCGGTCGTCGGCGAGCTCGTCGCTCGGCGAGAGTGGCCGCCGCGGTTGGCTCTGCCATTCGACGCGCCACTCGGGGTGCCGTTCGATGTGCTGTTCGATGTGCTGTTCGATGTACCGTTGGCCGAATCGCCATCCGCATCGCCGGCTGTCGTGCCCGTCGTCGTGGACGGCGGAGCGAAGCTCGACGGCGGAGCGAAGTCCACACGGTTCGTAGCCGACGTCGTGGACACAGTCGAGGTCGAACTCGTGGCCGTTCCCGTCGCTGCGAGCTCTTCGAGCGGCGCGTCATCGTAGCGAGGGACCGTCGGGCGCCTCACGATGGTCGCGCGGTCGGACTCGGATGGTGCCTCGGCCGGCGTCTCGCTCAATCCCTCGCTGGACTCATCGTGGACAGCCCACGGTGCGGTAGCCGCGTGCGGCTGCCGCTCGCGCGCCAGCGCAGCGCGCAACGGGATCACGAGTGGCGGGAGCTCGCGGCGCCGGATGCGATCCTCGATGCGCCAGCGTGAGAGCGTCAGGGACACGCCAACCAGAGCAGCGATGACCAGGACGGCGACGATGGCGAAGACTACGACGGGGGTGATGGTGGCTTCTCCGAACAGGGAAATCGACAAGGGAGCTGAAGCGTACGAGCGCAAGACGTGTTCCTCGGCTCGCCAGCCCAGCTCCGATCCTCCAGCTTCGCCTGGCAAGCGTGGGATGAAGGACGGATTTCAGAAAACCGAACGGCCGGTGGTGCGGCGTCGCACCCGGCCCGGACCAGCGGTCACGGCATGCAGCCGGCGCCTGGCGTGGAGCAGGTCGGGAGCCGTGGCTCCATCCGCACTTCTGGCACGTCGCTTCCCGGTGCAGTGGGGTTCCCACCGCAGCCAGCCGCGGACTGCGCTACCAGCAGAACGAGCAGAGTCGGAGCATGACTACACCGATCCGAGAGAAACTGTTTCCTTCGCCTGCGATCCGCGTGCCACCGAAGTGCTCAGCTCGTTACGCCGCGCTCCGTGCCGAACCCGTCCGGATGACGCGCTCGCAGCTTCACCACGTTCGCCGCGGCGACGTCGGAGAGGGAGACGCCAAGGGAGTGCGCCGTGATCGCGAGACACCAGAGCGCATCGCCCAGCTCGAGCGTCACCGCCACGCGGTCCAGCGGGCGGCCCTGCATCAGGTGCTTGCGCACGTGGCCCAGGATCTCGCCCGACTCTTCGGCGAGCCCACACGCCGCGTCGAGCAGCCGCTGCCCGTCGTCGAGCGCGGGGTTGATCGTCCGTGCGGCGGCGCGCTGGTAATCGTCGAGGTCACTCACGCGTAAGTCACGCGTGGATCTGCCTTGGCGTAGGCAACGTCGGTGATCAGGTTGACGAGCACGAACACCGCGCTGAGAAAGAGGACCGAGCCCTGGATCGCTGGCAGGTCGCGGCGCGCGATCGCGTTGACCACATAACGTCCCAGCCCTGGCCAGGAGAAGATCGTCTCGGTGAGGATGCTCCCGGTGAGATACGCGCCGAAGTCGAGGCCGAGCACCGTGATGATCGGTATCAGTGCGTTGCGCAGCGCGTGCCGGCTGACGACCAGCCGTTCGGCGAGCCCCTTCGCGCGGGCAGTGCGCACGTAGTCGGCGCCCAGCGAGTCGAGCATGGCCGAGCGGGTCATGCGCGCCAGGAAGGCGATCGAGCGCATCCCGAGGGCGAGCGCCGGCAGGACGAGGTAGCGCGGCCCACCGTAGCCGGACGGCGGCAGCCAGTGCAGCGTGACGGCGAAGAGCAGGATGAGCAGCAGTCCGACCCAGTAGACGGGGAAGCTGATCCCCAGGTAGGCGACACCGAGCCCGATCCGGTCGACGAGGCCACCGGGATTGCGAGCACTGAAGACGCCGAGGGTGACGCCGAGGACGGTGGCGAGGAGCATGGCGGCGCCGGCGAGCTGCAGCGTCTTGGGAAAGCGCTCGATGATGTCGCGGCGGATGGGGCGATTGGTGATGTACGAGCGTCCGAGGTCGCCCTTCACGATGCCGGCGACGTAGTGACCGAACTGCACCGGGAGCGGATCGTCGAGGCGAAGCTCGGCGCGGAGCCGGGCGATCGTCGCCTCGTCGGCGCGCTCTCCGACCATCGCCATGACCGGATCGCCGGGCGCCACGTAGAGAAGCAGGAAAGCGACGATCAGCACTCCGATCATCGTCGGGATCGAGAGCAGCAGGCGTCGGAGGATGAACGCGCTCACGGCGCCTTCGCGGCCGGAGTGGAGGAAGCCCCCGAGGCGAACGGCGCTGCAGGCGGCGCTGCGGCCGTCGTCGTCACGGTGGTCCAGGGCTGACCGTTGAAGATCGTGGGAGGGACGAAGCCCCGTAGCCATGGTTGCACGGCGACCAGCTCACTGTAGAAGTAGAGGAAGATCATCGGCGCATCGCGGAAGGCGAGCTCGTCGGCCTGCTTGTAGAGCGCGATGCGCTTCGCGTCGTCCGGCTCGCGACGCGCGAGGGTGACCAGCGAGTCGAAGTGCGCGTTGGCGTAGTACGACACGTTGCCGCCGACTCCCTTGTTGGCGCTGTGGAGCAGGGGGTAGAGGAAGTTCTCGGCATCCGGGTAATCGGCGTACCAGTCCTTCACGAAGAGATCCGTTTGCCCTTTTCGTGCCGCCTCGCGCGCGGCGGCGCTCTCGCGCTGGATGATCTTGACGCGGATTCCCGACAGCGCGAGGTAGCCCTGCAGCGTCTCGGCGATGCGAACGAAGATCGGCGTGGTGGAGGTCCAGAGCTCGACGTCGATGCCGTTGGGGTAGCCCGCTTCCTTTAGTAGCTGACGCGCGCGCAGCGTGTCGAACTGGTAGCCGATGCGCGTCTTGTCGGAGCCCGGGAGCGAGGAGGGGATGACGCCCGCGGCGAGCTCGCCGCGGCCGGCGATCAGGTTGCGCACGAGCACGCGGCGGTCGATCGAGTGGTTGATCGCCTGGCGAACGCGAACATCCCTGAGCGGGCCGCGCGTCGTGTTGATCGCCACGTACACCAGCTCGAGCGACGGCGTGGAGCGGAGCAGCTTGCTGCGCTCGGTGTCTTCCTGCCAGTTGGCGATCTCGCCCTGCGGAAGCTGGAGGACGTCCACGTTCCCGCTCTCGAACTCGGCGACCGCGGTGCTCGGCTCGGCGAAGATGCGCGCCTTGAGGGAATCGGCCGTGGGCGCACCGCCCCAGTAACCCTTGTTGGGCACGAAGAGCAGATAGTCGTCGTGCTTCCACTCGACGAGCTTCCACGGCCCGGTGCCGATCGGCTGCTCCCCGAAGTTGGCGGCCACCTTCTCGGGCGCGATGGCAGCGACGGGCATCGCGAGCAGCTTGGGGAAGATGGCGAACGGCTCCTTGAGCGTGACGACGACGGTGGAGTCGTCGCGCACGGCGAGCCCTTCGATCGATGTCGCCTTTCCGTCGGCGAACTCCTTGGCCCCCTTGATCGGATAGAGGGGCCAGCCGCGGCCGCCGCGCACCTTGGGGTCGAGCACGCGCTGCCAGCTCGTGGCCACCTGCCGAGCGCCGAACGGGGTGCCGTCGGTGAAGGTGACGCCGCGCCGCAGGTGGAAGGTGTACGTGCTGCCGTCGGGGGAGACGTCCCAGCTCGTCGCGAGCGCCGGGAGGACCTGGGCGTCCGGGGTGAAGCGCGTCAGCCCGTCGAACAGGTACCCGACCGCGCGCCCGGTGGGCACGTCGGTGGACAGCGCCGGATCGAGCGATCGCGGATCATAGTTGTCCCGCGAATCGACGAGCGTGCGCCGGCTCGTGCCTCCCTCGCCGCCCCCGCCACCGCAGGCCAGGAGCACAAAGGGGAAGAGCAGGGCGAGCCGACGATGCATGACGTTCGTGTGTAAGCGCTTGTGCGCGCGTCTGTGAGCAGTTGACAGCATGCCGAAGGGGCGAGAACTTACCCGGCGCAGGATACAGCGTCAAACCGTTCCGCGCCCGCCGGAGTCGTACGCCGCGCGGGCGCGTCGTGCCTTCAGCCGAGACATCATGCGGCCGCGGCGCGGCGTTGGCCCGTGTTGCGAGCGCAGTAGCTGCAAGTTGCGTCCCTTCCCTCCTCCTCGCCTCCGTCCGGTCGCATGGCCAAACGTACCGATACTCCGCCACGGCTGACCGAGCGCCTCGACGGCTACGTCTACCGGCGATCGCTGATGGCACACGAGCTCGCGCCGGCGATCGGGGCCGGGATCGTCACCGGACTGGCCGCATTCTATGTGGCGCGCCTCTTCCTCGAGCGCACCCCGTTGCTTCCCGAGCAGCGCCGGCGCGGCATGCGCCACGCGACGGGTCCATCGAAGGGATGACGGAGTCGCGTGGGCGAGCGGCCCGCGCGTGGCGAGGGGCGTGGCGTGCGAGTTGGCGAGCACTCGCGC
Source organism: Gemmatimonadota bacterium (assembly GCA_043754875.1). Classification (GTDB taxonomy): domain Bacteria; phylum Gemmatimonadota; class Gemmatimonadetes; order Gemmatimonadales; family Gemmatimonadaceae; genus AG11. The sequence goes on along the minus strand of JAYUTY010000227.1, from coordinate 15,319 downwards.
TGACGGGCGCGCTGCTCGGAACGGGTGCGGCGGCGGCAGGCGCGCAGGACACCCAGTGCGATGCGGGTGAGCGCGAGGTTCGCTCGCTCGACTTCCACGGCAACACCGTCTTCAGGGCCGCCGACCTCGCGCTCCGCGTGGCGACGACACCGTCGGACTTCGTGCGGCGCACCTTCCGCGTCGCCGGCGCCAAGCACTGCCTCGACAGCGACGAGCTGCGGCTCGACGTCGGGCGGCTGCGCATCTTCTATCGCCGTCACGGCTACTTCGCCACGCAGGTGGACACGACAGTCACCCCGACGGCCGACGGCGGCGTGCGCGTCGCCTTCGTGATCCGCGAGGGAGAGGCGGTGCGAGTGGACACGCTGCGCATCACGGGTCTCGATGGCGCAACGTCAGGCATCGCATCGACGGGCGATCTCGGCCTCCAGCGCGGCGTCGTCTTCGACGTCACGCGGCTGCAGGCGGCGATCGACTCGATCAAGACGCGACTTCGAAACAACGGCTACCCGCGCGCCGACGTCGCCGCGAGCTACACCGTGTTCGACTCGCTCTCGCGGCTGGCGCGCGTGGCGCTCGAGGTGATTCCCGGCCCGATCGCCCACGTGGGGACGATCCGCGTGCTCGACGAGCCGGTGCCGGGCTCCCCACGCCGCCTCGACGACGCCACGATCCGCCGGCTGCTCGGTGTGCATCCGGGCGATCTCTATCGCGAGCGCGATCTGATCGACGCGCAACGTACGCTCTACCAGTCCGACCTCTTCCAGCACGTGGAAGTCGCGCTCGCCGGCGACAGCGTGCCGCGGCAGGGCGACTCGCTCGTCGCGATCGACGTGCAGCTCCGCGAGAACTTCCTGCACCAGGTGGACACGGAAATCGGCTGGGCGGTGCTGGACTGCTTCAAGGTGCGCACGCAGGTGGTGAACAAGAACTGGCTCGGCGGCGCGCGGCGGCTGGAGCTCACCGCTCAGCTCTCCAAGCTCGGCTACGGCGAGCCGACGCGCGTCGCGCATGGTGGGCTCTGCGCGCCGGCAATCGCGCGCGACACCTTCAGCGCGAAGCTCAACTACTTCACGGGCGCGACGCTGCGCTTTCCGTCGCTGTTCGGGATCAGGACGTCGCCTTCGCTCTCCATCTACAGCGAGCGGCACGGTGAGTATCAGGCGTTCCTGCGCAGCACGCTGGTGGGTGGCGAGGCGTCGGTCACGCGCGACGTGAAGCCCGGCATCCCGCTGCGGCTGGCCTACACGCTCGAGTTCGGGCGCACCGAGGCGCAGCCAGCGCTGTTGTGCGCCGTCTTCAATAGATGCGACTCCGAGTCGCGCAAGCTGATCACGGAGAAGAACCGCCCGCTCGCCGTGGCGAGCGCGCATCTCGAGCGGCTGCGCACGGACAACCCGCTCAATCCGCGGTCGGGGACGATCTTCCGCCTGGACCTGCGCGGCGCCGGACGCGAGATCGGCTCGGACCGGGACCTCCAGTTCGTGAAGGGGCTGAGCGACGCCTCCATCTACCGCCCGCTCACGCGCAGCCTCACCTTCGCGGCGCGGCTGCGCCTCGGTGCCGTCGTGGGGCGGACGCTCTCGTTCGAGGATCCGGTGGGCTTCATCCCACCGGAGGAGCGCCTCTACGCCGGCGGCGCGGGGAGCGTGCGCGGCTTCCAGCAGAACGAGCTCGGCGACCTGATCTACATCGCCGAGGATGCGCCGGCCTCGCAGAAGGGTCAGGGCGACACGTTGTACTTCGATGTGCCGTCGTCCTCGCGCGTGCGGCGCGTGGTGCCAGTGGGCGGCAACTCGCTCATCGTGATGAACTTCGAGGTGCGCGCCCGGAGCTTCTTCTATCCGGAGCTGATCCAGTACACCCTGTTCGCCGACGCGGGCGACGTCTGGCAGCGAGGCCGTTCGATCGGCGCGCGCGACCACAGGGCGTCGGCGCTCTTCCTCAATGGGCTGCGCTGGACGCCCGGCATCGGTGTTCGCGTCTTCACGCCGGTCGGGCCCTTCCAGGCGAACGTGGGGTACAACCCGTTCTCCCGCCCCGCCGGCGCGATCTACTACGACCAGGCGCCCAACGCACAGGGCTTCGCGCCGTTGTACTGCGTGAGCCCCGGCAACCACCTTCCCGCCGTCCGCGGCGCCAGCGGCGAGTACGAGCAGCCGTCGGGCAGCAGCTGTCCGGCCACTTTTGCGCCCAGCCAGTCGAACAGCTTCCTCAGCCGTCTGACGTTCACCTTCTCCATCGGTCCGGACTTCTGATCCGCGTCGCCGCATGACCCGCCGCCGGTTCATCGCCCTCGTCAGCCTCTGCGTGCTCGTCATGCTCGGGCTGCTCGTCGTGGTGACCGGCCTCGTGATTACCCGGTCGGGGCGCGGGCAGGAGGAGATCCGCCGCCTCGTGGAGCAGCGCGTCGGCGCATCGATCGATGGACGACTGCATCTCGGGCATATCAGCGGCAGCTTCCTTACCGGGATCACGATCGACTCGCTCGAGCTGCGCGACGAGCAGGACTCGCTGTTCGTCGCCACCGGACGCATCACGCTCGAGTACGACCCGCGCGACCTCGTGGACCGCCGGCTCCTCTTTCGCCGAGTGGACATCGAGCACCCGAACATCGTGCTTCGCCAGCACGAGAACTGGGAGTGGAACTTCAAGCGCCTCTTCCGCATCGGCAAGAAGTCCGGCCCCAAGGGTCCCGAGCGCGGCTTCGGCGACTTCGTCGTGATCGATTCGGTGCACATCCGTCATGGCGGCAGCTTCCGGCTCACGATTCCCTGGCACGCCGACGATTCGCTGCACGGTGCTCGGCTGGACAGCGCCGTCCGCGTGAACATCGCGCGCAACGATCACGAGATCCGGCGGCGCAGCGAAGGGTTCACGCAGAACTACCGGTGGACGAACGCGTACGCCTTCCTGCCGCATGTGCTGATCGCCGACCCGGACAGCGCGGGGATGCACTTCGTCTTCGACACGCTGCACGTCGAGGAGTCGATGCCACCATTCTCGTGGCGCAACGTGCGCGGCGAGGTGCGCGTCCTCGGCGATTCAGCCTGGGTGAAGTCCCCGCACTGGGACCTGCCGGGGAGCACGGGACGCGCCGAGGGCAAGGTGGTGTGGGGGAGCGACAAGCCGGTGCGCTATGCCATCCGCATCACCGGGGACAGCGTCTCGCTCAAGGACGTCGCGTGGGTGTATCCCACGCTGCCGCGCACGGGCGGCGGGCGGATGGTGCTCGACATCAAGAACGAGCGCAACCTGCACCTGCTCGACTACGCGATCACCGACATGGACGTGCAGACGACCAAGTCCCGGCTGCGTGGCAACATCACCTTCGAGACCGGCGGCCCCGTGCTCGCCGTGCACGACGTGAAGATGCAGGCCGATCCGGTGGACTTCGACCTGCTGCGGGTGCTGAATGGCAAGCCGTTCCCCGCCGACTGGCAGGGCAAGCTCACCGGCCACGTGCTTGCGCGCGGCGGCCCGCTCACGCACTTCGTCGTCGACTCGTCCAACCTCACCTTCGCCGACGCACACGTGCCTGGCGCGGTGTCGCACCTGCGCGGCCATGGTGAGCTGGATATCCTGTACCCGGCCTTCACCGCCTTCCACAACTTCTCCGCCGTCACCGACCACTTCGATCTCCGCACGCTCGTCGCGATCTATCCGGCGTTCCCGCGCGTGACCGGGGTGCTGAGCGGCCGCGCGGTGCTCGACTCCTCATGGCTCGACGTCCGGGTGTCGAACGCGGACCTCACGCACACGGACGGGCCAGCGGAGCCGACGCACGCCACCGGTGGGGGCCGCATCACGTACGGCGACCTGATGCGCTACGACCTGACGCTGCAGGCGGCGCCGCTCTCGCTCACGACGCTCGCCCTCTCGTATCCCAAGCTGCCGCTGCGCGGCACGTTCAACGGGCCGATCACCGTGCGCGGCATCGCGCCGGACCTGGATGTCCAGGCAGATCTCACAGGGCCGGCGGGGCACCTCACGTATGCCGGCAAGGCCGACGCCGACTCGCTCGGCGGCTACGGCGCGCATGGCAGCGGCACCTTCGATGCGCTCGATGCCGCGATGCTCGTGGGGCGCACGACTCCACCATCGCGCCTCACTGGCGAGTACGACGTGAATCTCACGGGTGACTCACTGGCGACGCTCGCCGGTGCGCTCGCCGTCAGGTTGTCCGGCTCGGACGTCGATGGCGTCCGCATCGCTCGCGGCGTTGCGTACGGCCAGTTCGATCGCGGTGTCATGCAGCTCGACACGGTGCGCCTCGAGGGGACCCCCGGCACGCTGCGCGCGAGTGGAGTGCTCGGGCTCACGCGCAGCGCCGGCACCGACTCGCTGCGCGTCGCGATGGACGTCGACTCACTGGGTGGGCTGCGCCGCTATCTGCGCCGCGCCACCGACGGCGCCGCTGCACAGTCGCCGCAGCTCCCATTGCTCGACTCGCTCGCGGGCGCGCTCACCTTCCGCGGCACCGCGCGCGGCTGGCTGGACTCGCTCGACATCCGCGGCACCGTCGCCGGACGAGCGCTGCTGCTGCGCGGCGACCGCGCCCACACCGTGAGTGGCACGGTCGCACTGCTCAGCCGTCCCGACCTGCTCACCGGCTCGCTCGACCTGCGCGCCGATTCCATCGTGGCATCCGGCATGCGCGTGAGCAACGCGACGCTCGGTGCCACGCTGTTCGACGCGAGCCATGCTCGCTTCGCCGCGAGCGCGAATGCCAACAACGGCTCGGCGCTTCGCGCGGCAGGCGACTGGCGCTCGTCGCGAGACAGCACCGTCGTCCAGCTGGACAGCTTCGCGCTCGACGTGAGCGGCGCCCTGTGGGGACTGCTGCGTCCGTCGCGCGTGGTGCAGACGGCGACTGGGCTCGTGCTCGACACGCTGGTGCTCTCCGACGGCCATGGTGCGCGGATCGCCGGCTTCATCGATGCGCCGCTCACCGCCGCGGCGCGCATCCGCTTCGTGGGCGACTCCATTCCGCTCGCCGATCTCGGACTCCTCGCCCAGCTGCCCAACGCGCTCGCCGGCCGGTTGTCATTCGACTTCGCGGTGGCCGGCACGCGCGCACTGCCAACCATGACGGTCGCCGCGGCGGGTCACGACATCCGCTACGGGGCGCTCGCCGCGGAGGCGCTCACGGCGTCGGGAAGCTACGGCGGCGAGCGGGCGACGCTGGAGACCAACCTGCTGCGCAATGGTCGCTCGGTGCTGGATGCGTCGGTGAGCTATCCGGTGGCGCTGACGCTGTGGACGGCGCGCGTCACGAGCGACTCGCTGCGCGGACGGGTGCATGCCGACAGCGTCGATCTCGCGCTCGTCGAGGCGCTCGCGCCCAAGCTCAAGAACACCACCGGCCGCCTCGCGCTCGACCTCGCAGTGAGCGGCGTGCCCGGTCATCCGCACGTCGGTGGGCGCGCGGTGATCCGCAACGGCGGCATGGAGATCCCCGGCGTCGGGCTGAGCATCGCGGGCCTTGGTGGCCAGGTGAACGTGGATGCGGCGCGCGATTCAATGGTGATCGACCAGCTGCGCTGGACGAGCCCGGCGAGCGGCGGCACCGCGTCGCTGCAGGGCTCCGTCGTCTTCCGTGACCTCGCCAATCCGCGCCTCGACCTCCGGCTCGACGCGCGCGGCTTCCGCGCCGTGGACAAGCGCGGCCTCGCGCGACTCGACGTCTCCACCGGAGAGTCCGGGCTGACCATCGCCGGCACTCCCGAGGAGGCGACGCTGAGCGGCGCGGTCATCGTCGACCGCGGCACCATCTTCATTCCCGAGCTCGTGCGCAAGCAGGTGGTCGATCTCTCCGCCGACGACTTCGCGCTGCTGTTCGACACGACCGATGTTCGCAATCGCTCGCTCATGCCGCAGCCGCCGAGCGCGCTGGTGGAGCACCTGCGACTGGACGGCGTATCAGTGCGCCTTGGTGACGAGGTGTGGCTCCGCTCGCGCGAAGCGAGCATCAAGCTCGGCGGCTCGCTCAACGTGACGCGTGCGCGCAACGAGCGCGCGACGAACCGCTCGACCCTCGGCCGCGCGCAGAGCGCTGACTCGGCACGGTATCAGCTCGCGCTCAGTGGAGCGCTCAGCGCCGATCGCGGCACGTACACGCTGGACCTCACCGCCGTGCAGCGCGAGTTCCAGGTGGAGAGCGGGCGAATCACCTTCTTCGGCACGCCGGACTTCAATCCGGAGATCGACGTCAGCGCGCTCTATCGCGTGAAGCAGGCGAGCCGGAGCGACATCGGCATCAAGGCGCGCATCCACGGGCCGTTCTATCCGCAGCCGCAGCTCGAGCTGTCCAGCACGGACGCGTACCTCTCGCCGTCGGATCTCGTGAGCTACCTCGTCACTGGCCGGCCGAGCTTCGAGCTCACCGATCAGAACACGGCGGCCGCACAGCGCGCGCTCGAGTTCGTGCTCCCCACGATCGGCGCCTCCGTGAGCCGCGCGCTGCGCGAGCAGCTCGGTGGCTTCGTCGACCTCTTCCAGATCCAGTCGGGCGCGGTCACTGATCCGCTCGACAAGTCGCTGGGCTCCACGGGCAGTCCGTTCCGCAGCTTCCTCTCGAGCACGCGATTGGGTGGCGAGAAGCAGATCAGCGACCGTCTCTTCCTCAGCTTCAGCACGGGGCTCTGCTTCACCGGTGCAGGGAGCGAGGACGCGGCGCAGCAGGGGCTCGGCGGCTTCGTGAACGCGATCGAGGGCAAGGTGGAATATCGCTTCCCGCTGATCGCCCCGGACCGGCTCTCGCTGCGCGCGGGTCTCGATCCGGCGGCGAGCGCGCTGCGATGCGGACGCACCGTGCGCGGCTTCGCGCCGACGCCGCAGCAGATCGGCTTCTCGCTCTTCCGCTCCTGGGTGTTCTGATCCGGCGCGCGCTGCTGATCGCGAATCCCGCCTCGCGCCGCGGCCGCCATCTGGTGGAGCGCACCGTGCGCGCGATCGAGCGGGAAGGGCTGCAGTGTGATCGGGTGCTCACCGAGCGCGCCGGTCACGCGGCGGAGATCGCCGCGGCGCGTGGTCGCGACTACGACGTCGTCTTTACCCTGGGCGGCGATGGAACGGCGATGGAAGTGGCCGGCGCGCTCGCGTGGTCGGGGATCCCGATCGGCGTGCTGCCCGGCGGCACGGGCAACCTGCTGGCGCGCGCGCTCGGCACGCCGCGCGACGTCGAGTCGGCAGTTCGCGAGCTCAGCGCCGGCGAGGTGCGCCGGATCGATCTCGGCACGGTGCACGGGCATCGCTTCGCCGTCGCGGCCGGTGTGGGGATCGACGCGACCATGGTGGAGCAGACGCCGGCGTGGCTCAAGCGTCGGCTCGGTGTACTCGCCTACACACTCATCGCGACCCGCGCCGCGCTGAGTGCCGTGCTCTTTCGCCGTTTCTTCCTCGTGCGCATCACCGTGGACGACGAGACGATCGAGCGTCGTGCGGCGGCGGTGCTGTTCGCGAACTTCGGCGCCATCCTCGATGACCGGCTGTCGTTCGGCCCCGACATCGCGTCGGACGACGGCATGCTCGACTGCTGCATCTTCTCGCCGCGCGGGCTCCTGGACGCAATGCGCATCATGTGGCGCGTCACGCGCCGTGACTTTCGGCCCGACCCGGCGATATACTACAGAAAGGGCACCAGCTTCCGCATCGAGACGGAGCCCGTCCTTCCCCTGCAGGCTGATGGTGAGCTGCTCGGCGTCACTCCGGCAGACGTCGTGGTCGAATCGCTCGCCGCGCATGTCCTCATCCCGCGCTAGCACCGATGTTCAGCACCTGATGTCCTGATGGCCAAGATCCTCATCATCGACGACGAGCCGGACATCCTGTCGGCGCTTGGCCGCTATTTCGAGCGCAGCGGCCACGATGTGCTCCGCGCCTCCACGGGCGAGGAGGGGATTCGAGTCGTGCAGGCCGAGCATCCAGCGGTCGTGCTGCTGGATCTCTACCTGCCCGACCTCACCGGCTTCGAAGTGCTGGAGCGCACGCGCGAGCAGCGCCCTGTCGTCATCATGATCACTGGCCACGCGGACATCCCGCTCGCCGTGCAGGCGATGCAGGCGGGCGCCGAGGGCTTTCTCGCCAAGCCGATGGAGCTGAGTCACCTCGGCGCCGTCGTCGAGCGCGCACTGGAGAAGGCGCAGCTCCGCGAGCTCAGTCGCGCCGCAAGCGCCCGCGGCGGACGGGCCGCCGCCGGGATGCTGCTGGGCAGCTCCGCGCACATGCGCGAGCTCACGCAGCAGATCGAGCTGCTCGCGCGCAGCGAGCGCGCCGTCGCGCTGCTCGTCGGCGAGAGCGGCGTCGGCAAGGCGCGCGTCGCGCGGGCGATCCACGCGCTGGGCCCGCGCGCCACGCGCCCGTTTCACGAGATCGACTGCGGACTTCGCTCCGTGGAGATGCTGGACGTGGAGCTGTTCGGCGCCGAGCGAGCGAGTGGCGGCCCGCTGCCAGGGCTGTTCGAGGCCGCGGATGGCGGCACGCTCTTCCTGGACGAGATCGCCGACCTGCCGGCCACGTTGCAGCCCACGCTGCTCCGCGCGCTCGAGGCGCGCCGCGTGCGGCGCACCGGTGGCACGCGCGAGGTGGGAGTGGATGTGCGCCTGATCGCCGCGACGACGCGCGATCTCGCGACCGAGGTCACCGAGCTCCGCTTCCGCGAGGATCTCTACTACCGGCTCGGCGTGATGCCGCTTCATCTGCCGCCACTCCGCGCCCGCGCGCCCGAAGACCTGCGCGAGACCGTGGCGGCGCTGATCGCCGAACTGCGGCGAGGACTCACCGACGCGCCGACGGGGATCACCGAGGAGGCGCTCGACACGATCGGCCGCTATCCGTGGCCTGGCAACGTGCGCGAGCTGCGCAACGTGCTCGAGCGCGCGCTGCTGCTGGCGCGCGGACAGGCGGAGATCGGTGTGACGCATCTCGCCCCCGAGGTGCGTGGCATCGGCGACGACGCCTCGCTGCCACACGTCTCGCGCTCGCTCGCGGATGTGGAGCAGGGCCACATCGAGCGCACGCTGCAGGCGCACGCGTCCAACCGCACGCGCGCCGCGCGCGAGCTCCGCATCTCGCGCGCCACGCTCATCAAGAAGATTCGCGAGTATGGGCTCGCCGAGCGTTCCGGCGTGCTCTCCATCGACCGTGAGAGGGAGATCAACGAATGACGACGCTGAACGAGCGCGACGCCATGCTCTGCCGCGCCTGCGGCAACGAGGAGCGCGCATCGGAGGGCTATCCGTGCACCACGTGCGGCACCTTCATCTGCGTGATCTGCAACTTGCGCGGCGTGACCACCTGCCGCGCCTGCGCGAGCAAGGCGGTACCGATGCCGGACTGGCTCGAGTGAGGAGGCGCGCATGACCGCCAACTTCGCGTCGTGCGGCCTCGCGATCGGCCACGTCTCCGACGTGCCCGGCGCAACCGGAGTCACGGTGGTGCGCGGCATCGGCGGGCCCTTCCGCTGCGCGGTGCAGGTGCTCGGCCGTGCCACGGGCACGCGCGAGCTCGCCCTGCTGGAGCCGGGCCATCTCGTGGACCGTGTGGACGCGATCCTCCTCGGCGGCGGCTCGGCGTACGGACTGGATGCCGCGGCTGGCGTGATGCGCTGGATGGAGGAGCGCGGCCGTGGCTTCCCGGTCGGGGGCGGGGTGGTGCCCATCGTGCCAGCCGCCGTCATCTTCGACCTCGCGCCGCTCGGTCGCTTCTCGGCGCGGCCCACGGCGGAGATGGCCTATGACGCATGCGAGCGCGCAACATCGGACGGCGTGCTCGAGGGCTCGATCGGCGCGGGCACCGGCGCCACTGTGGGCAAGCTGGGCGGGCCGCACGCCGCGATGAAGGGCGGCGTTGGTTGTGGGACTGCGGTCAGCGAGGCGCTCGAGGTGCATGCGCTCACCGTCGTCAATGCGCTCGGCGACATCCGCGACGCGAGTGGCGCGATCATCGCCGGTGCGCGCACCCCCGACGGTGCGTGGCTCGATGGCGCCGCCTCGCTCGCGCAGCGCACCGACTCGATGTCCGACCGCTTCGCCTCGCTGGCCGGCCAGAACACCACGCTCTGCGTCGTCAGCACCAATGCCGCGCTCGACCGCGTCCAGCTCGGCGCCGTGGCGCGCGCGGCCTCCGCGGCGCTCTACCGGCGCATCACCCCGGTGGGCACCTCGTTCGACGGCGACGTCATCTTCGCGACGAGCCCGATCAGCAACGGCGTCACGGCGAGCCTCGCCCAGGTGGAAGCGCTCGCGGTGGTGGCGCTCGAGATGGCGATCGAGCGCGCCGTGCGCACGCAGCGACCAGGAGACATCTTTCAGGGATGACGCTCGACGTGGATTGCGCGGCCGTGCTCACACCGGTGGCGCCGCTGTTCGCCGAGGCGCGCGTGGCGAGCGCGCAGATCTCGCAGTTGGTGGCCGGCAAGGTCGTCGAGCTGCTCGAGCGCCGTGACGACTGGTTCCGCATCCGCGGGCCCGACGAGTATGAAGGGTGGCTCCATCGCGGCTACCTCGCTCTCGGCAGCGACGGCTCCAATGGGAGCAACGGAACCGCCGGCAGTGCGATCCATCAGGTAGACGTCGATCGCATCTCGCTCGGCTGCGTCACCACGCGTCCCGCCGGCGTGCGGCGGGCCATGCCACTCGGCGCCGCGCTCTCGCGCGACGAACAGATCACGAGCGGCGAGGCGGTGGACGCATCGGAGGTGGCGCAGCTCTTTCCCGCCGAATCCGGGGCGATCACACGCTCGGCGCTCCGCTACTTCGAGGGGACGAGCTATCTCTGGGGCGGCGTGACGCCGTGGGGCGCCGACTGCTCGGGGCTTGTGCAGAGCACCTTCGCGCTGCACGGCATCCAGCTTCGCCGCGATGCGTGGCAGCAGGCGGAGCAGGGCGAGCCAGGCGATCCGGACCCGCGTCGCGCCCACGCGGCCGACCTGCTCTTCTTCAGCGACCGCGTGGACTCGCACATCACGCATGTCGCCATCTCGCTCGGCGGCGCGTCGCTCGTGCACCTGGCGCTAGGCCGCGGCGGCTATGCCGTGGAAGATCTGGATGACGAGCGGCATCCCTACGTCGCGAAGCTGCTCGAGCGGTTCATCACGGCGCGGCGCGTCCTGACATCCATCTAGCTTGGCCGGTGCGCCTGGCCAGCGCGCTCAGCTCATCCACTCCGGCGTCGGCATCGTCGGAGCAGCGATCGCGGTGCGCACCTGCACGCCGACGGCGCAGTGGTTGTTCCCGTCGAGGCCCACGTTCATCACGTAGCCGCCGGGCACATCCAGCGGCAGGTCGAGCTGGGCGATGAGCGGAAAGTCCATCTCGATCACTCCCAGCGGGGGCTCGGCGATGTTCAACTCGCCATCGCTGCTCCAGAGCTCGCCGCCGCTCGGGCTCATCCACTGCAGCGTCACTCGGTGCGCACCGGCATCGCTCGCGGTCCCCTTGAACTGGACGACGAGCGTGGCGCGCGGATGCAGTGCGGGCACCGAGCCCACCTGCAGGGCATCGAACACGCCGAGGATGTTGAGCTTCCCCTCTTGCGAGAGGTTGGCGGCGTCGGCGAAGAGGGCGAAAGTCACGTGCATGACGCTAATCCTACACGCTCGCTGGCCGGTTTCAAACGGAGCGCCGGCTGTCTAGCTTAGATGAATGGCTTCGACTCTCCGCGTGACCACCCCCGCCGCGCACGTCGCGGCGCCGAGCGGCCTTCCGGTCACTGATCTACTTCTGCTCCTGATGGCCCTCCTCTGGGGGGTCAATTTTCTCGTCGTCAAGCTCGGTACGCAGCTGTTCGCGCCGCTCGCGTTCACCGCGGCGCGCGTCGCGCTGGCCGTCGTCGTGCTCTGGGCCATCGTGCTCGGCCGACGCGTCGTGCTGCCGGCGCGCGCCGACATCATGCGTCTGCTCGTACTCGGCGTGCTCGGTAACGGCCTCTATCAGATCCTGTTCGTCGAGGGGCTCGCTCGCACACGTCCGAGCGACGCCGCACTCCTGCTCGCCGCGTCACCCGTGCTCATGGAGCTCATCGGCTGGACGCGTGGCCTCGAGCGCAGCGGTCCGCGAGGGATGATCGGAATCGCGCTCTCGCTCGCAGGGATTGGGCTCGTCGTGTCGGGAGCGTCGACTGCCAGCGCGACTGCCGGCTCGACCATGGCGGGCAATCTGCTGATCCTTGCCTCCTGCTGCTGCTGGGCGCTCTACTCGGTGCTGCTCAAGCCGCACACGGAGCGCATCGACGGACTCACCCTTTCGGCCGTCACGATGACGGGCGGGCTCGTGCCCATAATCATCGTAGGCATGCCGGCACTGCTCGCCACCCCGTGGAGCGACGTCGGGCTGCGCGGCTGGAGCGCACTGGCCTACAGCGGCATCATTGCCCTCGTCGTCGCCTACCTGTTCTGGTACCGCGGCGTGCGCGTGCTGGGGCCGACGCGTGCGGCGATGTACTCCAACCTCCAGCCGCTGTTCGCGATGGCGGCCGCATGGCTGGTGCTCGGCGACGCACCCAAGCAGGCGCAGATCGGTGGGGCGGTGCTGATCATGTCGGGGCTGCTGCTCACCAGGCTCGAGCGGACCTCGCGCCCGGTGACCGGATGAAGCTCGTCCTGTTCGACATCGACGGCACGTTGCTCTGGACGGATGGCTCGGGACGCAAGGCCGTTCACGAGGCGCTGACCGAGATCTTCGGCGCCGCCCCGCCGAGCGGTCACGAGTTCGACGGCAAGACCGATCCGCAGATTGTACGCGAGCTGATGCAGCTCGCGGGCGTGCCGGACGACGAGGTCGAGGCGCGACTCCCGATTGCGATCACCCGCTACGTGGAGCTGCTGCGCGGCGAACTCGCGGCCTCCAGCCAGCATGGCAATGTCTACCCCGGCGTCCGCGCGCTGCTCGATGCTCTCGAGCAGCGGGACGACGTGCTGCTCGGGTTGCTCACTGGCAACGTGCACGAAGGGGCAGACGCCAAGCTCGGCGCCGTCGGCATCGCGCGTGCGCGGTTCAAGGTGGGCGCCTTCGGCTCCGACCATGCCGCACGCCCCGAGCTGCCGGCGATCGCCCGTGCCCGCGCCGAGGCGCTGCTCGGTCAAGCGCTCGAGGGGCGCGACGTCGTCGTGATCGGCGACACGCCGGCTGACATGGGTTGCGGGCGCGGCATCGGCGCACGCGCGATCGGCGTCGCCACCGGCCGCTACTCCGTGGACGCACTGCGCGCCTGCAATGCGGCGGCGGTGTTCGCCGATCTCTCCGATACAGCGGCGGTGCTGGACGCGATTCTCGAACGCGGCACCGATGCATGACGCAGATGCATGACGCAGATGCATGACACACACGCGTGACACCCGTGCTTGAGGTCGAGCTCAAGAGCGTCGTGGACGACACGGCCGCGCGCCGGCGCCTCGCTGAGCAGGCGGGCGCCACGCTCGTCTTCGCCGGCCGGCTGGAGGATCGCCGCTACGACACCGGTGACCAGTCGCTCGCGGCGCGCGACCACGTGCTCCGCGTGCGCGTGTATCGTGACGCCGACTCCACGCGCGCCGAGCTCGGATGGAAGGGGCCGACGCGGCGCGAGGACGGCTTCAAGCTGCGCGAGGAGCTCGAGGCGCTGGTCGCCGACGCGGATACTCTCGTGGCCATCCTCGGTCAGCTCGGCTACGTCGTGACGATCGCGATCGACCGCGAGATCGTGCAGTACGACTACCGGGGCGCGATGATCCGCTTCGAACGCTATCCGCGCCTCGACGACCTCGTCGAGGTCGAGGGGACCACGGAGCAGATCGAGCGCGCCATCGTGGCGCTCGGCCTTCCACGCGAGGGGTTCACGAGCGATCGCCTCCCCGACTTCGTGCGGCGCTACGAGGCCCGCACAGGACTCCGTGCCGCACTGTCGCAGGCCGAACTCGACGGCACCAGCTCGTTCGACGTCGCGAATGCCTGAGCGTCCCACGCTCCCCGAGCTCGCGCGCTCACTTCGCACACTCGGCGCCGGTGGTGACGAGGCATCGGCGGCGGCGCAGCAGGCGATCTTCCGGCCGCTGCTCGATGCCCGCGCCCGCGCCGCCGAGGCGAACGACGTCGCCGCCGTGCTGGCTGCTCTCCTAGGGGTGCAGATCCTCGCCCAAATTCAGCGCGCGGTGGAGCATGCTGCCACCTCGGGGGTGCTGGACCCACGACGCGGGCGGGCCCGGACAGCCGCCGCGTTCGAGGCGATCGAGCTCCTTGGTGACCGGCTCGCCCGGCTCGACGTGCTGGCCGCCTCGGTGCACGACGTCGGTCCACACTGGGATGCGTGGGTCGCGCAGCTGCGGCTCGTGTTTGCGAGCGCCGACGAGGCATGCACAGCGCTCGCGCTCGTCATCACCGAGCCTGCGGTCGCTCGCCCGGATCGGCGCGGCTGGTTCACGCGACGCACACCGTGACGAACGCGGTGATCGCGCCGTGACGCCGGCATGATCGTCGGCATCGGCATCGACATGGTAGAGGTGGAGCGAATGCGCCGCCTTCTCGAGAGGAAGGGGGAGCGCGCGCTCGTGCGCCTGTTCACGGCCGCCGAGCGTCTGTACGCTGAAACGCATCCCGAGCCGTTTCGGCAGCTGGCGGCACGGGCGGCGGCCAAGGAGGCGGCGTACAAGGCGCTCTCCGGTACGGAGCTCGCGCGGTCGATCGGATGGCGCGAGCTGGAGGTCGTCTCCCGCGCCGGCCAGAGCCCGATGCTCGCGCTGCACGGCCGCGCCGCCGATCGCGCGAACGAGTTGGGGGCGACCGGCGTTCACCTCTCGCTCACCCATACCGAGCACACCGCCGCCGCCTTCGTCGTGATCGAACGCGACTGACGCGCACCACCCCTGAATCATCGCCGTCCACGAATCCCTGGCGGCGTACAATGAATCCCGATATATTCCCTCGGCAATGAGAATCCGCTCCATTCTCACCCGATTCGCCCTCGTGGGCCCACTCGTGTGCCCACTCGTCGTCGCCATTCCGGCGGCGGCCCAGGAGCACCCGGCTCGGCGCGTCGCCAACATCGTCAGCGTGGCGACGGAGGAGTACGGCAAGGCGGTCGACGCCAAGGGACGGCTGATCAGCGCGCAGGAATACGGGGAGACGACGGACTTTCTCGCCGACGCACGGCGGGCCGCCGAGCGGCTCTCGGGCGGGAGTGCGGCCGCGGCGCGCGCGATGCTCGACACGATCTCCGCAGCGGTTGCCGCCAAGCGGCCCCCCGCCGTGCTCGACTCACTCCAGATGCACTTCAGCGACATCCTCGGCAACGAGGCCAAGCTGGAGCTGCCCAGACGGCCGCTCGACCTCGCCGACGGGCAGCG
>JAYUTY010000226.1:0-5202 GCA_043754875.1 Gemmatimonadota bacterium | reverse complement strand
CGAGCGTGATCCAGCGCGCGAGGTGCTCGTCATCGGGAAAGAGCTCGAGCACCAGTGCGTCCGTCCGCGCGATGTCGGCAGGATCGCCCGAGAGTGCGACCCAGCGAAACGGCCCCTTCCCCTCGCAGAACAGGGGCCGGATGTATTCGGGGATGAAGCCCGGAATCTCGAACGCGTCGGCGACGCCGGCGTCGAGCGCCACCGTGCGGAGATTGTTGCCGTAATCGAACGTCACCGCCCCGCGCCGCTGCAGCGCGAGCATCGCACGAACGTGCCGCACGGCCGTGCTGGTGCTCCGCGCGACGTACTCCACCGGGTCACGCTCGCGCAACGCCGTGGCCTCATCGAGGGAGAGATCGGCCGGCAGGTAGCCGCGCAGCATGTCGTGCGCGCTCGTCTGATCGGTGAGCGCATCGATCGTGACGCCACGCTCGACGAGCGCCTCCAGCGCTGGCGCGGCGTTCATCACCACGCCGATCGACAGAGCGCGCCCCTCACGTCGAGCCGACTCGGCGAGCGCGATTCCCTCATCCAGCGAGGAAGCCTTCACGTCGCAGTAGCCAGTGGCGAGTCGCTTGTCGATGCGCGTCTCATCGACGTCGAACGCGAGGACGACCGCGCCAAGCATCGTGGCCGCGAGCGGCTGCGCGCCGCCCATGCCGCCGAGCCCGGAGGTGACGACGAGACGGCCGGCGAGCGAGCCGCCGAAGTGCCGCCGCGCCATCGCGCCGAATGTCTCGTACGTCCCCTGCACGATGCCCTGCGACCCGATGTAGATCCATGAGCCGGCCGTCATCTGGCCGTACATCATGAGCCCCTGCCGCTCGAGCGCGCGGAAGTGCTCCCACGTCGCCCAGCGTCCCACGAGGTTGGAGTTGGCGATGAGAACGCGCGGTGCGCCGGCGTGTGTGCGGAACACGGCGACCGGCTTTCCGCTCTGCACGAGCAGCGTCTCGTCGTTCTCCAACGCGCGGAGCGAGGCGACAATCGCGTCGAACGCCTCCCAGCTTCTCGCCGCGCGACCCGTGCCGCCATAGACCACGAGCTCGTCCGGTCGTTCGGCGACGTCCGGATCGAGATTATTCATCAGCATGCGGAGCGCCGCCTCCTGCTGCCACCCCTTGCAGGAGATCGTCGAGCCGCGTGGGGCGCGAACTTCGCGCGCCCCCGGCATCGTCGAGGTCGTGGCGTGCTGCGTCGACGTCATACAGTCTCCATCATGCCGAACTCCCGACCGTGGTGGAGAAGTGCCCTCGCTGGATCGCCTCGGCGAGCGTCACGATGTCATGCGAGAGCACGCGGTCCTGCTCGAGGGGCGCAACGAGCTGGCGCACGAGTCGGTGCCCCGTCGCCGCGCCTCGTCCAGCTCGCAGCGGCGCGCGGAAGTCGAGTCCCTGGGCAGCGCACATCAGCTCGATCGCGAGCACGTGGGTCACATTCTGGATGATGCGCCGCAGCTTCCAGGCGGCGCCCATCGCCATCGGGACGACGTCCTCCTTGTTGCCGTCGGTGGGAATCGTGTCCACGCTGGCCGGATGCGACAGCACCTTGCACTCGCTGGCGAGCGACGCCGCCGTCACCTGCGCCATCATGAAGCCGGAATTGACTCCCGCGTCCGCGGTGAGGAAGGGGGGCAGCCCCTGATTCAGGTCCGGGTGCACGAGCCGGTCGATGCGCCGCTCGGACATCGTCGCGAGGTTCGTCATTGCGATCGCGAGGAAGTCGAGCGCCATCGCCACCGACTGGCCGTGGAAGTTGCCCCCGCTGAGCAGCTCCGCCGTGTCGGAGAACACGAGAGGATTGTCGGTGGCGGCGTTAAGCTCGCGACCGATGACGCCGGCACAGAAGTCGATCGCATCGAGCACCGGACCGTGCACCTGCGGCATGCAGCGCAGGCAGTAGGGATCCTGCACTCGCGCATCGCCCTCGCGATGCGACTCTCGGATCTCGCTGTCGGACAGCAGCACGCGCAGCAGTGCGGCAGACGCCGCCTGACCGAGTTGGCCGCGTGCGTCCTGGATGCGGGGATCGAACGCGACGGGTGTGCCGAGCAGCGCTTCGAGTGACATCGCGCCGGCGAGGTGCGCGATCTGCCAGAGCCGATGCGCGTCGACCACGGCGAGCGACGCGACGGCGGTGTGCGCCTGCGTGCCGTTGATGAGCGTGATCCCTTCCTTGGGACCCAGGCGCACCGGCTCGATGCCGGCTGTCGCGAGCATCGACACCGCATCGCCAACGTGCGTGCCAAGATGGAGCGGGCCCTCGCCGATGAGGGCGAGGGCGAGATGCGCCAGCGGCGCGAGATCGCCGCTCGCTCCGACGCTGCCCTGCTCCGGGATCGGTGGGTACAGCCCGGCATTGAGCATCGCGATCAGCGTGTCCGCGAGCACCGCCCGTGCCCCGGAGTAGCCCTTCGCGATCACGTTCGCGCGCAGCAGCATCATCGCGCGAGCCTCGCGCTCGGGCAGCAGCGCACCCACGCCGCACGCATGGCTGCGCACCAGGTTGACCTGGAGCTCGAGCAGCCGAGAGGGAGGGATGGCGACGTCGGACAGCTTGCCGAAGCCCGTGGTCACGCCGTAGGCCACAGCGCCCGACGCCACCAGCGCGCTCACCACATCGTTCGCTCGCCCCATGCGCGCACGTGCGGAGGGGGCCAGTTCGACGGGGGCGCAGTCGAGCGCAACGGAGACGACGTCGTCGAGCGTGAGAGAGTGTCCATCGAGGACGACCGGCTGGATCATGCGGGCAATGTCCTGCGCGCCACGAGACAATTCAAGGGCGCGCGGGTGGCGGCTGCCCGTCGCTCGATCATGGCGAGGAGAACTGCGACAGCCCCTCGTTGCGGTACGTCGACTTATGGTAGTCGAACTTGAGCTCCGGCTCCGCCTTGAGCGAAATCAGGAAGTTGAAGGCGAAGCTGCCGTTCGGCGACTGCGTGAAGGCGAAGATCGCACGCCAGTCGTGCAGGTCGCGCTGCAGCGAGACGACCTGGCTGGCGAAGTTGCGCTGCTCGAAGTCGTACGAGGTGTTCCACGTCGCCGCCCAGTGCTCGGTGAGCGCGAAGCCGAGATCGCTCGACAGCGAGGTGACGGCCGGAGTCAGATAGATCGGCGAACCGATCAGCCCCGACGTGATCGGCGTCTCGGGCGACGGGTTGGTCCGTGCGTTGGCGACGCACTGGTTGTACGCCAGGCGCAGGTTGGGCGTGTTGAACTGCTGGCAGCGCACTGCCGGATCGAAGGCGACGACATTCCGCTGATCGCCGCTCGGTGGACGTTGCCGTGACGAGGTGAAGCTGAAGTGCGCCTGCCACCCCTGCGTCGTCGTGGGGAGGAACGCCGCCGTGCGCGAGGAGCGCCCCGCCACAGGCTGGGAGGCAACCTGGCGCGCGTAGCGATCGTCGGGCGCAGGCTGGTTGCGATCAGTTCCGGGGGTCGTGGTCGGCACCGCACGTCCGAACAGCCGCGTGAGCACGGCGAACGGATTGTTCGTGTTGCTGAACGACAGCGCCGCCGTCACGCGCTCGCGGAACGGGCTGAACCGTGCCGAGTCGCTGACGGTCGGCGCATCGAACAACGAGTAGTCCACCCCGACATCCACGCCGGGCAGGAGATCCGAGCGGAAAGTATAGTTGAACGTCTGCGTCGTGAGGCCACGGATCGCGCTGTGGGTGTAGCGCGCCCGCTCGAAGTCGTAGCTCAGCGACGAGAAGTTGAGCGACAGCAGCTTCAGCTTGTCGCCCGCCTCCGGCGTGGAGTCATTCGTCGACCGGGTCTTCGCCTCGATGTTCGTCGAGAGCTGGAAGGTCAGCTGATTCTGCGCGAGTGCGCCCAGGTAGCCCGTGGTGTCGTGCGTCGTCGTGCTGTACTTGGTGCGGCCAAGCGCCCGCAGGTACTCGTTGCTCACGTTGCCCTTTGGCGCGTACTGGTAGCCGAAGATCGGGGTGACGGAGTGGCGGAGCCGCGCGAATGGACCGAATCCGGAGAACAGGCTGTAGAGAGTCGGCGACGCCGAGAGCCCGAAGGTCGGGCGCTTGGTCTGGTGCACCCACTCGCCGCCCGTCCGCTCGTTGCGAATGAACAGCGGACCGGCATCCACGTTGGAGAACGAGAGCGACGGCGTCAGATTGAAGTTGTTCCGCGCGACGGGGGGAAGCGTGAACGACGGCGTCCAGTCCGCCTCGCTCCGGAAGGTCGTCGTGTAGATCCGCACGCTCTCCGCGCCCGTGAGAACATCCGTCACGATCTCCTGCTCCGGGAAATCGTTGCGCGCCGAGTTGACGCTGAACCGGTTGCCGAGGTTGTAGCCGAAGATGGTCAGCGGCGTGTCGAAGGAGAGCTGGCTGGTATACGCTGCCCGGCGAATCGTGTCGCCGACGATCGTGTCTCGCCCGGCGATGGTCGTCTGGCGAAGCCGCAAGCCCAGCTGCGTGGGCTGGTCGATTCCGAACGCCTGCGTCGAGCCGTAGTTGAGGCTCGGCGTCCAGGTGAGGAAGCCGCCGAGGTTGAGCGGGCTCGTCGTGATGCTGAGCGTCGGGAAGTTGCGGTCGAGCTGCGTGCGTCCTGGATACTGCTTCTGCGTTCCGCCCAGCGAGAGCTGCGCGGGACCGAACTTCTGCTGATAGTTCGCCTGCGAGGAGATCGTCGCGAGCGCGGCGTACGGGTTCACCGTCGTCTGGCGCTGGAGCTGCGTGTTCTTCACCAGGTTCACGTTGGTCGTGAGCGAACTGTTGCGGGTGAAGTTCTGCTGATGGCTCCAGCTGAGCGCGTCGTTCGTCGACGTGCCCTGGTTCGTGTGCGAGAGCGCGATGCCGCCGGAGACGTAGCGCTCGAGCCAGCGGTAGCGGATCTCGCCGTTGTACCGCGTATAGCCGGGGTCGTTCAGGTTCGACTGCCCGGCTGAGCTCCGCCAGTCGACGAATGCCTGCGCGTCGATGAAGTCGGAGATGGCGAAATAGTAGCCCAGGCCTTCCACGTTGCGGCGATACGACGAGCTGTTGCGGATGATGTCGCTCACGCCGACGTTCGGCGCGATGATCCCGCTGTGCCGCCCGCCGCGGATGTCCTGGAAGAGGAAGGGGAGCCACATCACCGGCACGTCGCCGATGTAGAGAATGGCGGGACGCGCGACAACGAACGACCCCGTGCGCTTGATCTCTCTCGCCTTGAAGTAGTAGTCCGGGATGGTGTCGTCGCACGC
>JAYUTY010000225.1:0-5205 GCA_043754875.1 Gemmatimonadota bacterium | reverse complement strand
GGATGAGCGACGGCTCCGCGATCACGGCGCGTGCGATCCCGACGAGCTGCTGCTGGCCGCCCGAGAGCTGTCGCGGGTAGAGATCCTTCTTGCCCACGATGTTGAACCGGTCGAGCGCGTCGGCGACGCGCGCCGCGCGGTCGCTTCGTCCCACGCCACGGTAGTCGAGTGGCACGGCGAGATTCTCCGCCACCGTGAGCTCGTCGAGGAGATGATACTGCTGGAAGACGAAGCCGATGTGGTCGCGGGCGAGCGCCTGCCGCTCCTTCGCGCTCATCGTGTGCACCGGATGGCCGCGGAGGTGGTACTCGCCCGTGAACGCGGCGTCGAGCATGCCGAGGATCGAGAGGAGCGTGCTCTTGCCCGCTCCCGACGGTCCCATGATCGTCACGAACTCTCCAGCCGCGATGTCGAGCGTGACGCGACGGAGGACGTAGTTGGTGCCGCCGGCGATCGTGTACCTCTTCTCCACGTTGCGGAGCTCGATCAGCGCCGTGCGCGGCGCCACTCCGCCGATCGAATCCGTCGAGTGCGTTTGGGTGATGGACATGCTCAATCGCTCCGCAGCGTGACGATCGGATCCACGCGCGTCGCGCGACGCGCCGGGAGATAGCTCGCTACCCCCGCGACGGCCACGAGCAGCACGGCCGTGCCGATCAGTGTGACGGGGTCGTGCGCCGGTACTTCGTAGAGCTGGCTCGCGAGCAGGCGACTCGCGGCGAGCGAGACCGTGCTGCCGATGGCCAGGCCGACCAGCGCCAACGTCAGGCTGTCGCGCACGAAGGGGCGCACGACCTGATCGCTGCCCGCCCCGAGGGCCATTCGCACGCCGATCTCGCGCGTCCGTTGCGTCACGGCGTAGGCGGTGATCCCGTACAGCCCGATGCACGCGATCAGCAACGCGAAGCCGGCGAACAGCGCCAGCAGCTGCATCGACGTGCGGCGCTGCCCCATCGCGGTGTCGACGAGCTGCTCCATCGTCTGCACGTCCGCGAGCGGCTGGTCTCGATCGATGGCGCGCACCGCCTCTCGCACCAGCGGCACGGCGGAGCTCGGGTCGCCAGCCGTACGCACCGCGACGGTCAGGGCGCCCACCGGGAACTGCGATAGGGGCAGATAGAGTTGAATGCGCGCGTCCGTGTCGAGCGCGTCGTTCTTCACGTGGCCCACGACTCCCACGACTTCGCGCCAGACGATGCTGTCGAGCGTGACGCGCCTGCCGAGCGGGTTCTCGTTCCCCCAGTAGCGGCGGGCGAGCGCCTCATCGACGATGACGACCTTGGGCGCTGTGGGCCCGTCCCGCTCCGTGAATGCACGTCCGCGGCGCAGCGGCACGCGGAGCGCATTGAAGAAGGTCGGGCTCACGGCACGGAAGTCTCCCCATGGCAGTGGCTGGTCGGGCGCCGGCTGAAATCCCTCGACCATGAAGGTCCGCGTGGCGCCACCTGGTCCGAACGGGATGTCGCTCGTCGCGCCCGCCGCCTCGAGGCCCGGCGCCGCGGCCAGCGCCGGAAGTAGCCGATCGAAGAATGCCAGCTGCTGCGGGCCGGTGGGATACCTGGCATCCGGAAGGGCGATGGTGAACGTCAGCAGCTGCCGCGCGTCGAAACCGGGCGACGAGTCGGCGAGGCGGGCGAAGCTGCGGATCAGGAGGCCGGCGCCGGTGAGCAGGATGACGGCGAGCGCGACCTCGGAGACGATGAGGCCCCGTCGCAGCCGTGCGGCCCCGCGATTGCCCGCCGCGCCACGACCACTTTCGCGCAGCGTCTCCTGCAGACTGCCGCGCGCGAGCTGCAGCGCCGGCGCCATCCCGAACACCAGCCCCGTCACCACTGAGAGCAGCAGTGCGAAGATCACCACGCGCGCGTCCAGCGTGATCGGCTCGCCGCTCTGGTTCGCCGGATTGAGGGCACCGAGTGCCTGCACGCCGAACTGCGCGACGATCAGTCCCAGGATCCCGCCGCCGAGTGCGAGCACCACGCTTTCGGTGAGCAGCTGACGGATGAGGCGCGAGCGCTGGGCGCCGAGCGCAGCGCGTACCGCCACCTCGCGGGAGCGGCTCGTCGCGCGGGCGAGCAGCAGGTTGGCCACGTTGGCGCACGCGATCAGCAGGACGAACGCCACCGCGCCGAAGAGCAGGAACAGCGCGGTGCGCACCTTCCCGGTGCCCTTCTCGCGCATCGTCGAGAGCTTCAGGCTCCAGTCGGGCGGATAGTCGCTCGCGTACTGCTGCTTGAGCTGCGACGAGAGCGTGCGCATCTCCACGGCGGCGCCCTCGAGCGCGACACCGGGTGCGACACGCGCTGTCAGTGCGAGCCACTCACGCGTGCGTCCCGAGGTGAGCTGCTCTGCGGTCAGTGCGAGCGGGCGCCAGAGCTCGACCGACGAGCGGAAGAAGTCGCGGAATCCCGGCGGCATCACGCCGATCACCTCGTGCGGCGCGCCATCCAGCACGAGCGTCCTGCCCACCACGCTCGGGTCCGCGCCGAACCGGCGGCGCCACATGCCATCGCTGAGGACGACGACGCGCTCGCGTCCAGGTTGGTCGTCCGCCTCGCTGAAGGTGCGGCCCATGGCGGCCTGCACGCCGAGCGTCGAGAAGTACTGGCCGGACGCCCGCGCCCCGCCGAGGCGCGCGGGATCTCCCTGTCCCGTGAGGTTGGGCTGCCAGCCGGTCTCCACGGCCACGCCTCGGAACGACTTCGCTCGGTCGCGGATCTCGGCGAAGCTGGGTGCCGACGCGCCGGCCTCCAGCCCCTTCAACGACGGATAGAGATGATCCACCGTGACCAGCCGCTCGGCCTCCCGATAGGGCAGGGGACGGAGCAGGACGCTGTTCACCACACTGAAGATCGCCGCGTTCGCGCCGATGCCCAGGGCGAGCGTGAGCATGGCGACGAAGGTGAAGCCCGGCGACTTGCGCAGCGTGCGCAGCGCGTAGCGAAGGTCGGTCAGCATGCGAAGATCCGGGAGTGGGAGAAGGGCCTCGTCACGCCGACTCGGCCGCACTTGATCCACCGCGCGGCCGAGCCCTCATGCAATTCCCCGTGAACTGCGCTACGCGAGCACCGCGGGTGCCGCGCTCTCACGCCGGACGCCGACGTTCCTCGTGTCCTCCACGACGCGACCGTCGAACAGGCGCACCGACCGGTCTGCGTGCTGCGCATATCGCTCGTCGTGCGTCACCATGCAGATCGTCGCTCCGCCGCGATGCAGCTCCTGGAGGAGCCCCATTACCGCCTCGCCATTCTGCGAGTCGAGATTTCCCGTCGGCTCGTCGGCGAGCAGGATGGCCGGCTCGCCTGCCACCGCGCGGGCGACCGCGACGCGCTGCTGCTGACCTCCGGAGAGCTGCGCCGGATAGTGCTTGGTGCGATGCGCCATCCCCACCTTCTCGAGCGCATCCACCACGCGCCGCCGGCGCTCACCAGCATCGAGCGCCGCGTCACCCGTCCGATACGTGAGCGGCAGCTCCACGTTCTCATAGACGGTGAGGTCACCGATCAGGTTGAACGCTTGGAAGATGAAGCCGATCTGCCGGTTGCGAACCCGCGCGCGCTCCGCCGCCGAGAGTCCGGACACCGGCTCCCCAGCGAGCAGATACTCGCCCTCGGTCGTTGCGTCGAGGAGGCCGAGGATCGAGAGCAGCGTCGTCTTCCCGCAGCCGGATGGTCCCGCGATCGCCACGTACTCGCCCTGCTTCACGTCGAGATGCACTTCGACGAGCGCGTGCGTCTCCACTTCGTCGGTGACGAACACCTTCTTGATGTTCCGCATGCTGATCAGCGAGTCGGGGTTCGCCCGGCTCGTGCTCGTGTCGTCGGCGGGGGAGGTCTGGGTCATCTGCTCGCTCGTGGCGTTGAGGGTTTGCCCGGGACTACTTGATCTTCACGCGCTCCACGTTGTCCCACTGGCTCATGTCGGAGATGATCACCCGGTCTCCCACCCTGAGCCCCTGCGCGATCTGGATGGTGTTCACGGAGGAGCGGCCCAGCTTGACCGGCACGCGCGTCGCGTACTTGCCGTCGGCGTCCAGCTTGAACAGCCCAACCGTGCTTTCACCCTGCCCGTACGCCGGACGGCCGACATGCAGCACGTCGGGAAGCCGCTCGATCTCGATCGTGCCATCCACGGAGAGGTCGGGGCGCGCGCCGCGCGGCAGCGCGCCGTCGAGACTCACCTCTACGGTCACCGTGCCGTTCTGCACCGAGGGATCTACCCGCAGTACGTGACCGTTCGCGATCCCGTTTCGCGTGTCCACTGCCACCGGCTGCCCGATGACGACGTCGCGCGCCTGCGTCTCGGGCACGCGCAGCACCGCCTTGAGCCGTCCGGGCTGCGCTACCGTTGCGAGCACCTGGCCCGGCACCACCCACTGTCCGAGCTCCAGTGGCAGCGTCTGGAGTACACCGTCCTCGGGCGCGTTCACATGCATCGACGTCACGCGCGCCTGCTGGAACTCGGCGATCGAGCGCGCCCGCTGCACCTCGGACTTCTGCAGCGCGATCTGCCGCGCCATCGCGCCGTCCATCACCCTCAGCCGCTCCTGTTCCGCCGAGAGTCGCGCCGTCTGCTCGGTCGCGCGGTCATTGGCCTGCGCGAGGTCGTTCGTGCTCGCGAGCTGCTTCTTCCCGAGCGCCCCCATCATCGACGCCTGGCGCTGCGCGTCGCTCGCGGCTGCCTGTGCCGACGCGATCGTCGCGCGCTGCGTGAGCCGCTGCGTGGCGAGCGCCGTCTCGAGATTCACGAGCGCCGCCTCGGCCGTCGTCACCTGTCGCCCCGCTTCCAGCGCTTCGAGCTGGACGTCCGGGTTCGACATGTCGAGCAGCGAGGAGCCGCCCGCCACCGTCGCGCCAGGGCGGACGGGAAGCCGCTCCACTCGCCCAGCCGTGAGCGCCGAGACGAGCCGCACACGCTCCGGAACGAGGGTGCCTGGCGCGCGGACTGCGCGCACCATCGTGCCCCGCTGCACACTGTCGATCAGCAGCGTCGTCCGGTCAACGGAGGGCGCGGCCTGCGGAAGGCTGGCGAGTGCGAAGGTGCCGGCCACCAGCACGGCGATCGCGCTTCCGCCAGCGATATACTTCCCTCGCTTCTTCTGAGGGACTCTCTGGATATCCATCGATTGTCGATCGAGTTGATGCGTGATGGGCAACGAGTCGCGAGTGTCCCCAAGGCCAGGAGCGTGCCGCTCGGGCTCGTTTC
>JAYUTY010000224.1:0-5206 GCA_043754875.1 Gemmatimonadota bacterium | reverse complement strand
GCGCCTAGCGAGCATATTTCGGATAGCCGCTCCGGCTGCTCCGGGTGCATGATCCTGCACGCACCGGACGCACCCAGGAGAGCCCATGCCGACCATGACACCGCCACGCCGCACCGATACGCATCTCGCACTCGCCGAGCAGGTGCGCCGCACCATCGACGCCCATGCCGACGAGCCACTTCCCCTGGCGCGCCTGGCGCGTGAGGCAGGAGTGAGCGCGGCCCATCTGCAGCGCGTCTTCACACGCGTCGTCGGACTGTCGCCCAGGCAGTATCAGGAGCAGCGGCGAGTGACGGCGCTCAAGAGCGCGCTGCGCGACGGCCGGACCGTGAGCAGCGCGACGTACGAGGCGGGCTTCGCCTCCGGCCGCCGCGTGTACGAGGCCGCCGACGAGGCGCTCGGCATGACGCCGGGCGCGTATCGGCGCCGCGGAACGGGAGTCACGATCCACTACGCCGTCGTCCCGGTCTCGCTCGGGCTGCTGCTCGTCGCGGTCACGGAGCGCGGCGTGTGCAGCGTGTCGCTCGGCGACGACGAGGCGGAGCTCGTGCAGGCGCTGCAGCGAGAGCTGCCGGCGGCCACGCTCACCCGCACCTCCGATGCGCGGGACCGGCTGGTCGATGCGGTAGTAGCGCACGTGGAAGGGCGGGCGGACGACCTGGAGCTGCCGCTCGACGTGCGCGCGACCGCCTTCCAGTGGCAGGTCTGGCGCGCGCTGCAGCGCATCCCCGAGGGTGCGACGCTGAGCTACCAGGCGGTCGCCACGGAGCTGGGGCGCCCCACCGCGGCGCGCGCGGTGGCACGAGCGTGCGCGAGCAACCGGATCGCGATCCTGATCCCCTGCCATCGCGTCGTGCGCGGCGATGGCGGGCTGGGCGGCTATCGCTGGGGGATCGCTCGTAAGGCGGCGCTGCTGGCTCGTGAGGGGGCGCGTGAGGAGGCCCGTCCCGAGCTGTAACTTCTCCCTCGGAGGGATCGTAGAGCGTACATTCGCATGACCGGCGCAGGTAGTGCCCGGTCCGACTCCGAGGTGCTTTCATGACCGTCATTCGCATCACGTTCGCTGGCCATGCGGCCGCGCCGGCGCCGGCCGCGCGTACACAGAGCGCCAGTCAGGCGAACTCGCGCGAACAGTTTCGCGACCAGCTCACGCACCAGATCGAGGACGCCGCTATTGCCAGTGAGCGAGCCGCGAAAAGCGCCGCTGATCGAGCAGCGAGCCAGACACGTGTCGACGTGAACGGCCGGCAGGTCACGGTGAACGGGCGGTTGATCACCGTCGGGCCCGTCGTTCCTGGTGTGCCGCAGCCACCGGCCCTTCCCGGCGGTGTCGTCGTACGCGGCTTCGACAGTGAGCACATCATCCCGTCGCAGTTGGTAGACATCGCGCTCGCCTTCATGCTGATGCTCGCGGTGATCATCGTCGGCTTGCCGCTTGCGCGCGCCTTCGGGCGCCGGATCGAGCGCCGAGCCGACGTACCCGCCGTGAGCCCGGGGCTCGCGGATCAGTTGCAGCGCATCGAGCAGGCAGTCGAGGCGATGTCGATCGAGGTCGAGCGGATCTCCGAATCACAGCGGTTCATGGCCAAGCTGCAGAGCGATTCGAACGGCGTAGCTCAGCCGGAGCGCATCGCGTTGCCGGCGAACCGGGGGTAGAAACCCCGCTCGAGGCCGCATTGCACGAGGGGGGTGGCCACCGCTGGCCACCCCCCTCGTGTCGTTCAGCCCATCGCTCGCCTAGCGACGATCGTCACGATCGTCGTCACGATCGCCGTCACCATGGCGGTTGCCATCACGAAGGCGCTTGTGGCGCTTCTCCCACTCCTTGTCGTGCTTGCGCTCCCACTTCTCACGGTCCTTTGAATAGCGGCGTGAGTCGTCGTCGCTCATGCGGCCGTAGCGCGGGTCGTAGACGTTCGAGCGCGG
Source organism: Gemmatimonadota bacterium (assembly GCA_043754875.1). GTDB lineage: Bacteria > Gemmatimonadota > Gemmatimonadetes > Gemmatimonadales > Gemmatimonadaceae > AG11. The sequence goes on along the minus strand of JAYUTY010000224.1, from coordinate 3,280 downwards.
GTCACGGCGCGGGTCGTAGGTGCCGTTCGTGCCGTTGTTCGGATAGCGCGGGTCATACGTCCCATTGACGGTGCCGTTGTTCGGATACCTGGGATCGTACGTCCCGTTCACGGAGCCGTTGTTGCCGTTGTTCGGATAACGCGGATCGTAGGTCCCGTTGCCGTTGTTCGGGTAGCGAGGATCGTTGGTCCCGTTGGTGTTGCCATTGTTCGGATAGCGCGGGTCGTACGTGCCATTCGAGCTGGTGCGGCGCGGATCGTAGGTCCCGTTGCCCTGCGCATCGCCCCCGTAGATGATGCGGGAGTTGCTCGGCGCCGACCGGCGCGCCGTGGCACAGTCGGTCGGAGCCGGCTGACGGCCCGGCGGAACGCCATCGATCCAGACTCGGCAGAGACCACGGGGCGGCATGTGGCCCGGCGGGATCTGGCCACTCCGGCCCTGAGCCTGGACAGCAGTAGTCGCCAGGACGAGCGCGGTGGTCGTGGCGAGTGCGAAACGAAGCTTGTGCATCGAATCCTCCGTTGAGGTGCCATGCGAGCAAGGCGGTAACGCGAGTCGTGCGTGAGCCTACAGGTGCAAGAGACAAACCGATCAACCGTCCTCGACAGCTTTTGATGGTTATCGAGGCGGCGGTGCGTGGTCTGGGGGATCCAGCGGACTGTTCGGCCGCGTGAGCAGCTCGAGCGACTGGACGAGGCTCCGGCCGTCCACCGCCAGGCGGCGCGCCGCGACCATGTGGTTCACGAACCACTTTCCCCGCTTGGTGGAGAGCACGTCGTAGCGGACCCCGCCACCGCTGCTCGACGAGTGGATCATGCGCCCCCCTCCCGCGTAGATGCCCACGTGCGAGATCGCCTCGTTGTCCTCGGCAAAGAGCATCAGGTCACCCTGGCGCAGCGACGCCACGCGCGCCGTGACGGACGCCCCTGCCCCTGCCTGCTCGCGCGACGTGCGGGGCAGCCGGACACCCTGATGGGCGTAGACGTAGCGTACGTAGCCGGAACAGTCGAAACCGGTCTCCGGGGAGGTGCCGCCCCACTTGTACGGCACCCCGATGTAGTCCTCGGCCGTTCCGATCACTCGGCCGGCCGCCGGGGCCGGAGTGGGCTCCGACGTATGTCCGCCGCGCGCTCCACCAGCCAGGACGATGGACGAGAGGATGCTGCCAGCGGAAGTTGCCGACATACCCTGCGCGCACCCCGTGAGCAGGATCAGGCACAGCGGTGCCGAGGCGGCGGAGGGGCGAAGGGCGGACTGTCGCATGCCACATGACAGGGCAGCTTTGACGCCACGCCGATTCCATCCCGCAAGTGGTTGGATTACATGTACTTGCGCTTGAGATCCACGCCGGCTCTACCCCGGCTCCGTCCGGTTTTTACTACATCCGTGTGCGCCGGAGAGGACAGCAATCCCGTGGTGAGGAGGAAGCACCAGCTGGCTCAGCCCGCTGGTGTCGTGCGGAGCTCGCGCTTGAGGATCTTGCCGGTGGAGGTCATCGGAAAGCTCTCCACGAACGTCACCTCGCGGGGATACTTGAACGCCGCCATCTGCTCCCGCGCCCACGCGATCAGCTCCGAGGCGTCGAGCGTCGACCCGGGCATGCGCTGTACGAATGCCTTCACCTCCTCACCCAGCTCCTCGTGCGGCACACCGATGACGGCGACGAGCGAGATGTCGGGGTGCGTGATGAGCACCTCCTCGACTTCGCGCGGATAGACGTTCATTCCGCCACGGAGGATGACGTCCTTGATCCGGTCGCAGATGTAGAGGAAGCCGTCGGCATCCGCCCGCGCGACGTCGCCGGTGTGGAACCAGCCGCCACGCATCGCCTCCGCGGTCGCGTCGGGGCGGTTGTAGTAGCCCTTCATCACGTTGCAGCCGCGGACGACGAGCTCTCCCGCCTCTCCGACCGGAACCTCCACGTCGGCGCCGTCCACGATCCGGATCTCGCAGCCGAACACGGGAGTCCCGATCGATCCGGGCTTGCGTGGACGTCCACGTTGGTTGAAGGTCGCGACCGGCGACGTCTCGGAGAGGCCGTAGCCCTCCAGGATCTCGACGCCGAAGGTCCGGTCGAACGCGTGCAGGATCTCCACCGGAATCGGAGCGCCGCCTGACCCACAGCTGTGCAGCTGGGTCGCCAGCGCGCTCACGTCGAGCCCGGGATGCTGCTGCACGTACGTGAGCAGCGACCAGTACATCGTCGGTACGCCGGCGAAGTTGTTCACGCGCTCGCGCAGCATCAGCTCCAGCGTCGCTGCCGGCTCGAAGCGCGGCAGGAGCACGATGGTGTTTCCCGCGAGCATCTGCCCGTTCATCACGACGGTCTGCCCGAACGAATGGAACAGCGGCAACACGCCGATCGTGCGCGCCGGCACCCCGTCGCGGCTCGGCAGGAGCTCGCGCGCGAACTGCGCGTTCGTCAGCATGTTGCTGTGCGTCAGCTCGGCGCCCTTGGGCTGCCCCGTCGTGCCCGATGTGTAGAGCATCACGGCGGTATCGTCCGAATTCCGGAGCGTGCTCTCGGCATGCGCCGGCTGCTCGCGCATCAACTCGCCGAGCGTCGCCGCCCCTGCGATGCAGGACGGCGCGTCGGACTTCGCCATGATCGGGACGAAGTGGCGGCACTCCGACGCGGCGAGGAACGCCGCGTGGCCGTAGGCGGCCATCGGGAGGTCGGCGGTCCCCTCGAAGCAGAGGTAGGCGCGCGCGTCGCAATCGCGGAGGTGGTACGCGATCTCACGCTCCTTGAGCAGCGTGTTGAGCGGCACGACGACGGCGCCCGTCTTGAGAATGCCGTAGTACGCGATGGGGAACCAGGCGATGTTGGGGCAGCTCAGCGCGACGCTCTCGCCAGGGGCGATGCCGAGCGCGCGGAGCACGTTCGCCACCTGGCTCGCCATCGCGTTCAGCTCACGATACGTCAGTCGCGTGGCGCCGCTCACCACGGCTTCGCGCTCGGGATCGAGCCGCGCGCTGTGCTCGACCACCATCGAGAGGTTCAGCATGCGCCAGCCGCCGCTCGATCGTGCACGCTCACGGCCCCTTCTTGCTGTGTCCGCGCCCCGGGCTGGTGGAGCCGCTGTTGCCCTGCCCAGAGTTGCCAGGGCTCGCCGGCAGTCCGTGGGTGCCGCCGCCGAACGTCTCCTGCAACGTCTCGACGGACGACGAGCCGCCCAGATGGTTGAGGTAGGGAAACGCGGTCCCGATGCCGAACGCCATGCTCCAGCGGGGCGCCGACCCACCGAGGCCGTGACTGGCGTTCAGGTTGAGCGTGGTC
>JAYUTY010000223.1:0-1706 GCA_043754875.1 Gemmatimonadota bacterium | reverse complement strand
CGGCCGGCGCCTCGGCGATTCTCGCGAGGGCGGTCGACGCGTCACTCGCTGCTCGAACCCCGTAGCCCTCGGCCTGCAGGATGAGCGTCAGCGTGTGTCGCAGTCCCAGCTCGTCATCCACCACGAGGATATTCATGTCGCCTCGGGGGACATCGTCGGTGGAAGCACGAGCGAGGAGGGTGCCAACGGAAAGATCAGGTGGAAGGCTGCGCCGCCTTCACGCGCGCGCTGCACCCAGATGATTCCTTCGAAGTTCTCGACGATTCGATTCACGATCGCGAGGCCGAGCCCCGTGCCCTTCCCCGGATCCTTGGTGGTGAAGAAGGGATCGAAGATGCGTTCCTCATCGCCCTCGGGCACCCCAGGACCGGAATCGGCGACGACGATCTTGACGATTTCCGCGGAGCGGCGCTCTGCTCGCAGCCACTGGCGAATGCGGGGATTGGGGGCGTGCGGCACGATCGTCATCGGCGGATCGCCTGCGCGGCGCACGATGCCCTCCTCCAACACCGCGCGCGGCATCCGCACCGCGCGAATGCTCACGACCGCATCGACTTCGGACACGGCGTCTGCGGCATTGAGGAGGAGGTTCACGAACAGCTGTTCGAGGTCGTGTCGCTCGCCGTAGACGAACGGTGCCTCGCCAGCGAGCTCGAGGCGGAGGGCCACGCTGCGCAACACGCCTTGGGCGTTGAGCAGATCCACGACCCGGCGCAGCGTGTCGTTCACGTCGATCGGCGTCGGCGTCGGCCGACGCGGACGGGCGTAGTCGAGCAGCCCGCGTACGATGCGATCGATACGAGACGTTTCCCGCTCGACACCGGCTACCGCCTCGAGCGCCGGCTCGCTCGAGCCGGCATGGCCGCGCAGCAGATGCGCATATCCGTTGAGCGCACCGAGCGGATTCCCGATCTCATGAGCGATTCCAGCGGCGAGCCTGCCGACGCTCGCGAGCTTCTCGGCGCGCACGAGCTGGGCCTGCTCGTGCAGCAGCCGCTCCGTCATCCGATTGACGCTATCGGCCAGCTGATTGAGCTCGAGCGAGTCGTGGGCGGCTACCCGGCGGCGGAGATCGCCGTCCGCGATCGCCTCGGCAGCCGCGGCGGTGTCGCTGAGGGGGCGGATGACCAACCGGTGCAGCTGGTACGCTCCGAAGGCCATGACTACGGAGACGTCTGCCGCAATGAGGAGGCAGAGATAGAGCAGTCCGCGAGCCGCATCGACCGCATTGTAGAGCAGCACGACGCTGGCCACTGCGAACGAGAGCGCGGCCACGGCCAGGATGGCGAAGTTGACCAGCAACTCCGTGCGGAGCGACGGACGCGAAGTGGAGGCCGACATGCGGGGGAAAGCGAAGAGCGCGCGGGTGACTCGGCGCGCTGACGGAGCACGGTGGGTTGACGACCGGAGCGATCGAAGGTCAATGCAGGAACCGCAAGCGCTCGACCGGCCAGCCAGATGCGACGAGGCGCCCCGGACCTGGTCCGGGGCGCCTCGAAGCACTGCAGTGATCAGTCGATCACAACAGTCGATCAGCTGCTTACTGGCAGGTCGGCTCGCCTTCGCCAGCCTTGACGTTCGTCGGGTTGGTCGTGTTGACGGCCACGCCGCAGCTGAAGGACGTGGGGAGCTGCGTGTGCGTGATCGTCGCCGACCAGAAGCCCGTGCCGGTGGTGATCGCCGGCGCGTTGACGCCGCTGGACGGC
>JAYUTY010000222.1:0-5213 GCA_043754875.1 Gemmatimonadota bacterium | reverse complement strand
TCGCCGAGTGCGACCCGAAGCTGATCGAGGAGACGCGGCGCAACTGGCCGTTTCTCCGGGACCGTCGGATCGATGCATATGCTCCGATTCTCAGCCGGTATCTGGGCGCGTGAGCGCCTGAGCGCCGTCATGCCCAACACTTTTCCGGCCGAGTGGTCCAGGCACGACGCGACCTGGATCGCCTGGCCGCACCACGAGCCCGACTGGCCCGGCAAGCTCGGCCCCATCCCCTGGGTCTACGCCGAGATCGCGCGTGCGATCTCGGCGCACGAGCGCGTCGAGATCCTCTGTCACGACGAAGAAGTCCGCGCTGCCGCGCAGGAGCATCTCACCGCGCACGGCGTCACGAGCAACGTGCGCCTGCACATCGTGCCCAACGATCGCGTCTGGCTGCGCGATTCCGCGCCCACCTTCGTCCATGACGCCACAGGGCAGGTGCAGCTCGTCAACTGGGGCTTCAATGCGTGGGCGAAGTATCCCAACTTCGAGCGCGATGCCGAAGTCGGGCGCGCGATCGAACGCATCACCGGATTGCCGCGCATCGAGCCCATACGTCCCGACACCGGCGCTCGGCTGATCCTGGAAGGTGGCGGCATCGAGACCGATGGCGAGGCCACGCTCCTCGTGACGGAGGAGTGGCTCCTCTCGGACGAGCAGGTTCGCAATCCTGGCCTCGACCGCGATGGCTACGAGCGCGCCTTTCGCGAGCAGCTCGGCATCCGCGAGACGATCTGGCTCGGCGAGGGCTGCGTGGGCGATGACACGCATGGCCACGTGGACGACATCGCGCGCTTCGTCGCGCCAGGGGTGATCGTCCTCGCCTACGAGGAAGATCCCGCCGACGACGAGAACCACCGTCGCTCGATGGACAACATGCGCCGGCTCGAGCTCGCCGGCGCCGAGCGTGGCGCGTTGAAGGTAGTCCGCCTGCCGTATCCGCGGCCGGTGACCATGCGCGGCGAGCGGCTACCCGCGAGCTACGCGAACTTCTACATCGCGAACGGAATTGTTCTGGCACCCACCTTCAACGACCCGAACGATCGCGTCGCGCTGAACACGCTCGCCGGACTCTTCCCGGATCGTCAGGTGGTGGGGATCCACGCCGTCGACCTCGTGTGGGGATTCGGCACGCTGCACTGCCTCACGCAGCAGCAGCCAGCGGTCGCGACGCGGTAGCACGCAGCGGGCCATGCCCGGCCCATCCCTTGCACCCTTCCATGCGCCATGAAGATCACGATTCTTGGCGATGATGCGATCAGACTCGAGCCCACGCCCGGCCCGCTGACGATCGAGGCGCCTACCGCGGAGATGATGTACTCGCCCTTTCACATGCTGGCGAGCGGTCTGGTGAGCTGCACCTTCTCGGTGATGAGCTCGTGGGCCACACACGCCAAGCTCTCGGTGGACGATCTCTCGCTCGAGGTGCAGTGGAGCTTCGCCGATGATCCGCACCGCGTGTCCGAGATCGGCCTGACCTTCGACTGGCCCTCGCTGCCGGCCAATCGGCTCAATGCCGCACGCCGCGTCGCGGAGCTGTGCACGATCCACGCGACGTTGCTGCATCCGCCAACGGTGAGCATCCGCTCGGCGGGCGAAGTGCCGCAGCACGACCACGTGCGCGAAGTGGCAGCCGTGCCCACCGCACCACCGGCGAGCGTGCCATGACCGTTCCCATCGTAAGCTTCACCGTCGCGGATTCAGGCGCGCCGAGCGCCCGCCTGGGCCGCGCCTTCACCGTCGTCTTCGATGGCGACTGCAAGGTGTGCACGCGCCTCTCCGGCATGCTCCGCCCGTGGGATCGCACGCAGCAGATCGAGGTCGTTCCCTCCCAGCAGAGCGGCGTGATGGCGCGTTTCCCCTGGATCCCCGCCCGCGCTTACGCCGACGCGCTCCAGCTCATCGCTGCCGACGGGACGACGTGGCAGGGCGCCGAGGCGATCGAGCAGCTGCTCAACGTCCTGCCCAAGGGACGCCTTGTCTCGTGGGTGTTCCGCATTCCGTTCGCACGCACGCTGGCCGACCGGTTCTACCGTTGGTTCGCCCGCAACCGCTATCGGCTCGGCTGCGGGGCGCATTGCCAGTCGCGACCGCTCGACGTGATGTGGGAAGAGGCCGAGAAGGCCTAGCACTCAGCCCGGCTCGCCGATCTTCGCCGCGTTCTCGGCGCGCTTGAGCTCGACGACGACCTCCTGTAGCCACGCGTCGATCCGCGCCGCCTCCTCATCGTCCAGCGACTCGCTGTCGTGTTGCACTCCTCCTGGAGCGGTGCCGCCGCTGCGCTCGACCATGTTCTCGACGACCTTTCCCCAGGTATGCGCCTGCAGACGATCGCCAATCGTGCGCATGGCGATCAGGTCGAGCGCGTTCGCGGCGCGATCGTAGACCTCCACCTGGAAGCGCACCGCGTCGCCACGCGGCTCGCTGAGAAAGCGCACGGCGCCAGCGAGCGGATGCCCTTCGAGCGTGAGCAGGGTGACACGGCGTTCCTCGAGACCAGCTACACGGACCTGCACGTGCCCTCGCATCGGGAGAGCGAGCGTCAACGTCGCGCCGTCGCGGATCTCCTCCTCACTCGCCGACTCCGCGCCCACCTCCACGAACACCGGCGTCACGTCGTTGAATTGTGTGAGGAAGCGCTTGAAGAGCTGCTCGGGCGAGTGCCGGGATCCCACGATATCGGCCCAGAAGCGCTTCCGCTTCAGCGACCCCACCCCCGACCCTGGCAGCTGCTCGGGCTGCAGGTCGGCGAGATGGCGCAGCCCCTCGTCGAGCGGCGTCGGCGTGATGCCGAGGACGTCGGTCAGTGCGTTCGGCTGTCCGTCCTCGATGATGTTCCCCTCTCGCAGCATCTGGAGCTGGTCTTCGTTGAACGGGATGTCCCAACCGACGAGCGACACCGCCTTCGCACCGAGCGTGGCGAGGAACTCCGGCACCGGCACGCTGTGGATCGAGCGCCCCGTGATCTGACTGAACCGCTCCAGCAGATCAGTCTGCGACGTTCGCTCGGCGCCGGCAATGTCGAGCTCGCGTCCCGCAAGGTCAGTCCGCTCCACCACCGCGACCAGCGCCTTGGCGATATCCTCCCACCAGATCGGTTGGAAGGGCTGCATTCCGTCGCCGACCTTCGGGATGATGGGACTTGCGCCGCGCACGATGCGCAGCAGGAGCGAGATCTGCTCGTCGCCCGGCCCGTACACGTTGCCTGGCCGGCAGATCGTCCAGTTGCCCCCGAAGCGGCGCACGAGCTTCTCGGCCTCGAACTTGGAGCGGTGGTAGCCCGACGCACCGTGAGGCGCGCCGAGCGACGAGACAGAGACGAAGCGTGTGACTCCCGCACGCCGCGCCTCCTCGAGCACGTGCGCCGTGCCATCCACATTCACGCGCTGGAACGTCGCATCGGGAGGCCGCTCTTCCACGATGCCAACGACGTGCAGCACGGCATCACAGCCATCTGCGGCACCACTGAGGCTGGCCGGGTTCGCGACATCGCCCTGATGCGGCGTCACTCCCGACGGCCACTGCCGTGCGTCTGCCGCGGCGTGCCGCGCGAGCAGCACCACCGAGTGCCCCTGGCGGAGCAGCTCGGTCACCACTCCTGTCCCCACCACGCCACTTCCACCAGTGACCAGCACTCGCATCGTCGCCTCCGTCCGGGGCCCTGCAGGAAAGCATGACGGGTGCCACCTCGGTCTGCCTGGCCGTGCGTCCCAATGGCGTGCACGCGTGACGGACGCGGCGCGGGCCTCGTCAATCGGGCACGACTGGTGAATGCGCGCCCCGCGCCGGTCCACCCTCACAGCCGTCCTCCGTCATGAAGCGTCTGCTCCTGCTCACCTGCCTCGCTGCATGCTCGCGGAGCGGCTCGTCGTCCCTCACGTTCGGCGCGTCCGGGGCCTGGAAGGAAGGCTATGGCCAGATGAACCACCGCGGCATCGAGCTCGCGCAGGAGGAGATCAACGCGCGACCGGAGCGTCAAGGACGCCCGTTGGTGATCAGGTGGCAGGACGACGAGGGCAAGGGAGCGCTCGCGAGCCGAATCGCGCAGGGATTCGTCGATTCCGCCGACGTCATGGCAGTGATCGGCCACGTCACCTCCGGAGCGATGGCATCCGCGGCCCCGATCTATGATGGACACATCGCGGCCGTCGCGACCACGGCGACGTCGCCGGAGCTCACCGGCATCTCCAAGTGGGTGTTCCGCGTGATCTCGAGCGACTCGGCCAATGGCGTGGACCTGGCCAAGTTCAGCATGCGGCGCGGTAGAAAGCGCGCCGCCATCCTCTATGAGAACAACACCTACGGCCGCGGTCTCGCCGATGCCTTCAAGCGCAACTTCAACGGCGAGGTGGTCAGCATCGATCCGATCGCCGATGGCAAGGATCAGTCGTTCGAGCCGTTCGTCTCCTATTACAAGCAGCACAAGCCTGACATCGTCTTTGTCGCAGGTACCGACGCATCGGGGCTGGTCTTCCTCGAGGAAGCACGTCGGCAGCAGCTCACCGCCGATCTGGTCGGTGGCGACGGATGGAGTGGGCTGAACATCGATACGGTGCGCTCCGACGGTGTCTTCGCCGGAGTGCCATTCACCTCGCTGGACCCGCGCCCGGAAGCACAGAAGTTCGTCAGTGCGTTCCAGGCCAAGTTCCACATCCAGCCCGATCACAACGCGGCGCTCGCCTACGACGCAACGATGCTCGTGTACGAGGCCGCCAAGGATGCCAGCTCACGCCGGCAGGTCCGTGACCGCCTCGCGGCCCTCACGCCGGAGACGGCATATCATGGCGTCACCGGGTCCATCTCCTTTCTGCCCGACGGCGACCCGGTCGGCAAGTCGGTCGTGATGACTCGCATCGAGCATGGCCAGCTTCGCGTCGCGGAGGGCTCGCGATGACGGCGCCGCTGCTCGCAACGACAGTCCCCCTCGGAGAGCGGAGCACCCTGGGAGTCAGGATCCAGGGCGGGTCCATCCGCACGCGCCTGATCCTGGGGTTCGGCGCGCTCATCGTGCTCATCCTCGTCGCCGGAGTCTTCGCCCGGCAATCGATGACGCAGGTGGCGGGCGCGATCGCCACCACGCTCGATGGGGTGCAGGCAGAAGCCGGGCAGAGCACGTCGCTCTCCGCCGCCGTCGGCCAGACGCTCGAGGCGGCGAGCCGATATGTCGAGACGCGCGACTCCACTGCGCTCTCCGCCTTTCGGCAGCGCGGCGCCGT
>JAYUTY010000221.1:0-5227 GCA_043754875.1 Gemmatimonadota bacterium | reverse complement strand
CCTGGGCACGCGCCGCCGCGCCTGCGGCGCGGCGCGCCATGTCCGATGTGAGCCACTCGTGCAGCTGTGTCTCGAGCGCTCGCGCATCGGAGATCGAGACCGCGGCGTCGCTGTCGAGGAGACGCTGGGCATCTCGGCTCGCGAGGTACCGAGGCCCGAACAGCACGGGCACGCCGAACGCCGCAGGCTCCAGCACGGAGTGCAGTCCGGCGCCATGGAATGCCCCGCCCACGAAGGCGATGTCCGCGAGGGCGTAGAGATCGCCGAGCACGCCCAGGCGATCGACGAGCACGACATCGGGGTCGCCGACGAGCGGGGATCCGAGGCGGGCCAAGCTGTGCCCACTCGCCGCTGCCCACCGCTCGATCTGCTCGACGTGGCCGGTGCTCGGCTCGTGCGGTGCCACGACGAGCCTGGACGACGGCAGGCGCCGGAGCAGGGCGTCCCAAGCGGGGAGCAGCACGCGCTCGTCGGAGGGCCAGGTGGAGCCTGCCACGAGCGTTGGGCGGTCACTGGCGAGTGCAGCGAGCAACGGCGACGCGCGATCGACCTGCCGGGCGCGCTCCCAGACCTGGTCATAGCGCGTGTCTCCTGTGACGCTGATTCGCGTCCGCGGAACCCCGAGGGCGATCAGCCGATCGGCGTCGTCTCCGCTGATCGCCCCCACGCGGTCGAGGCGTGCATAGGCGTCGCGGAGGAGTGCACCGGCGATCCCGGACCGGCGTGAAGAGGTGGCGGCGAGCGTCGCGCTGATGAGACCGAGCGGCGTCCCTGCGCGTGCTGCTTCTCGCGCCAACGTGGGCCAGACATCGAGCTTGCTGAAGACCAGCGCCGACGGGGCCAGAGCGCGCACGAGCCGTTGCATGTCGCGTCGAGCGTCGAATGGCAGCATGCCCGCCACGTCCACGTCCAACGTCGCGGCGAATGCGCGGGCGCTCGGCGAGAAGTAGGTGTAGGCGCGTTGGACGTCTGGTCGACGGGCGCTGAGCAGGTCGAGGACCGGTCGTGCCTGCAGCCCTTCGCCCACGCTCGGCGCGTGCATCCAGAGGAGCGGCCGCGCCGTCTCGCGCTCGAAGGCTTCAAAGCGCTCGATCGTGCCATGCCGCGCGGAAAAGCTCGTGGCGAGCTTGCCGCCCGACGAGGGAGCGACGGCGGACAGCGCCCGGGCCAGGCGGGCGACCCCTTCGTAGGTCGCGCCCAGCAGCGGATGCATGTGGACGCGTGGGTGCGACCGGAGTACTACTTGCCGGCGCGTGCCTTGGCGATCTCCCGATCCAGTACGACGCGGAAGGTGTCCACCGGGTAGGCGCCCTCGATCTTCTCGGAGCCGACGAAGAAGGTCGGGGTGGAGCGGATCCCCGCCTTTTGGCTCCGCTCACGGTCGGCGTCGATGATCGCTGCCGTGGCGTGCGTCGTCATGCAGCTCTGCCACGCCTTCGCGTCGACGCCAGCGGCGCGCGCGAGCGAGTCGAAAACCGGCATCGGGGACGGCAACTCCTCCCACTTCGCCTGCGTGGTGAAGAGCGACCCATGCAGCTCCCAGAACTTGCCCTGGACCGAGGCACACATGGCCGCCTCGCTCGCCGCTCGCGCGTTCCGGTGCATCTCGAGTGGCATGTTGAGATACGCGAGACGCACCTTGCCCGTCTTCACGTAATCCCGGTCGATTGCGGCGAACGACGCATCGTGCCACTGCTTGCAGTAGGGGCACTGGAAGTCGCTGATCTCGACGAGCCAGACCGTCGCGGCCTCCGAGCCGCGAATGCGGCCACGATCGGCCTTCGCGCTGGTAGAGTCGGTGAGGCCGGACGACATGCCGGCCGACGTCGCGCCCACATCGCCAGTCGACGCGGCGACTGTGGAGCCAGCCGCTGTGGAGCCAGCGGCTGTGGCGCCGGTGCGCTTCGTCGAGCCGCTCGCTGCTCCGTCGGTGCGGGCGCAACCGAGGGAGATGAACAGGAGCGCGAGGGCGGCAGCGCGGGGGGCGAGGTGGCGGAGTGCCGTCATGTCGGTTGGCGGTGAGGGAGAGGCGTCGGGGCAAGATAACGTCCCGGGCGGTCTCTCGGCGAGCCGAGCCGCGGTGGCCTGAGGTCTGCCGTAGTGAAGCGTCTGAATCATGGGCGGTACCGCAGCGTAGTATCCTGCACCCGGCACCATGGGGGTGCGCCGCCTTCCGGTGCCGCATCGTGGGAACACCTCATCACTCCACATGCTCCTCTCTTTCCCTGTGCGCGCGGTCGTGGCTGCCGTCGTCGCGCTGTTCCAGGGTGCGGCTACCCCCGTCATCCCGCCACCCCGCGGGTTGGTCAACGACTTCGCCGGGGTGCTCGATGCGGGTTCGGCTGCGCGGATCGAGCGCGTCGCCCAGGTGGTCCGGGACGCGACGAAGGGTGAGATTGCAGTCGTCACGCTTGCCGATCTCGGCGGGCGGGAACCGAGCGACGTGGCACTCCGCATCGGGCGCGAGTGGAAGGTCGGAAATCTGGCGGCCATCGGCGATCAATCGCGGAACGCCGGCGTCGTGATCCTGCTCGTGCCCAAGGAGAGCTCCTCCAGCGGGCAGGGGGCCTGCCGCGTCGAGACCGGACGGGGCGCAGAAGGGTTCATCACCGACGCGACGGCGGCCGAGATCTGCCGAGAGGCGACGCCGGATTTTCGGCAGCGCGACTACGCGGCGGGGCTGGAGCTGGTGACGACACGAGTGGCGCAGCGGTTCGCGACCGAGTTTCATGTCTCGCTCGACAGCGCGTTGGGGGCGGTCGCACCAGAGCGTCCCGTCCGTCGCCAGCCGGCGCAGTCGCGCGGCGGGATCAATCCCATCGTGCTGATGCTGCTGCTGTTCTTCGTGCTCTCGATGCTCGGTGGGAGACGACGCCGCGGGTGCTTCCCTCTCTTTCTGCCGTTCGGTGGCTTCGGCGGCGGGGGCGGGGGCGGGGGCGGGGGCTTCGGCGGAGGCGGCGGTGGCGGCTTTGGTGGGTTCGGTGGCGGAGGCGGGTTCAGCGGCGGCGGCGGCGGCTCCAACTGGTAATGACAATGGCAAGGATGACTCTGGACCAGCTGGTGAAGCAGCTCGGCGCCGCCTACGGGCCGCGCCTCGCCTCTGTCGTGCTCTACGGATCGGCGGCCTCGGGGGAGCAGATCCCCGACCGCTCGGACTACAACGTGCTCGTGCTGCTCGACCGGATCGAGGCCGCGCTGCTCGAGACGGCTGCGCCCATCGCGCGCGCCTGGCGCGAGGCAGGGAATCCGCCGCCGATGACGATGACGGTGAACGAATGGCAGCGCTCCTCGGACGTCTTCCCGATGGAGTACGCCGACATTCTCGATCGGCACAAGATGCTGCACGGCGAGGCTCCGTTCGCGGGGATAGTCGTTGCCCCAACCGATCTCCGCTTGCAGCTCGAGCAGCAGGTGTTCGGCAAGCTGCTCCAGCTTCGCCAGGGGGTGCTGCTCGCCGGAAGCGACGCGAAGCGCCAGACCGAGCTCCTCAGCGGCAGCGTGAGCACGGTGCTGGTGCTCTGTCGTGCAGTGCTGCGACTGCATGGCGAGCAGCCGTCAGGCGACGGTGCAGCGGTTGCCACGCGCGTCGGCACGATCGCTGGCTTCGATCCGACGCCGGTGGTGCGTGCCTGGAAGCAGGCACGGAGCAAGGGAGGCGCGATGAGCGACGCGGGCACCGTGCTCGGGCAGTACCTCGCCGTGCTGGAGCGCCTGAACATGTATCTCGACCAGTACCCCGCGTGACTGGGCCGCTGCAGCACGCGTTGCCGTTCTTCTCGTTCGTATTCATCCCACAGCTTTCTCAGGAATGGTCGTCATGAAACGTCGCTGGCTGCTCGCACTCGTTCCGCTCGCCCTTTCGGCGTGCGGCTACAACTCCATCCAGTCGCTCGACGAACAGGCGAATGCTGCCCAGGGCCAGATCGAAGTGCAGCTGCAGCGGCGCGCGGATCTCGTCCCGAGTCTCGTCGCGACGGTGAAGGGAATGGCCAACCAGGAGCTCGCCGTCTTCGGCGAGGTCGCGCGCGCACGAGGCGGTCTGCTCGGTGCCGTGCAGAGCAAGGATCCGGAGCAGATGGCGAACGCGAGTGCGACGTTCAACGGCGCACTCGGCCGTCTGCTCGCCGTCTCCGAAGCATATCCGCAGCTGAAGAGCGATCAGGGCTTCCTCAAGCTGCAGGATGAGCTTTCGGGCACCGAGAATCGGATCGCCGTGGCGCGCACCGACTACAACGGCGCGGTTCAGCAGTACAATGGCTACATCCGCCGGTTCCCAGCCGTACTCACCGCGAAGATGACCGGGGCCAAGGAGCGGAAGTACTATCAGGTCAGCAATCCTGGCTCCCGTGAGGCACCGACGGTGGACTTCGGAACGCCGGGCGCGGGCACTGGCGCGCAGTCGCCTCCCGCCGCGCCGATGGCGCCCGCGACCGGAAGGCCGGCGACACCTGCTGGTTCGGCGCCGCGCCCCTAGCAGGAGCCGCGATCGCGCCGACAGCGCAGCACCGTCGTTGTGCACGCATGGAGAAAGGGGCAGCCACGACGGCTGCCCCTTTCTCCATGCGTGCGTGCCAGCCGGCCGGCGTGCGCGGTGCCTAGATCAGCCGGGTGTCGCTTCCTTCGGGAACAGCGAATCCCCCTTCTTGACCTGCCATCCTTCAGCATCGAGTGCCTCGAGCGCGTGCAGCCGCTGCTCCCCCACGAGGCCAGGCCCGCCGAGCTGCGCCCATAGTGCCTGCGCCTTGTCAGGCATGAACGGGGCGACACACACGGCCTGTCGCGCGAGCTGACGTATGAGCGCCGCGAGCGTCCGCTCCAGCTCTCCGCGCTGCGCTGGGTCCTTGGCAAGCTTCCACGGCGCCTGACGATCCACGTACTCGTTGCCCCGTGCGACACTCTGCCAGACGACCTTGAGCGCCTCATGAAGCAGAAAGCCGCGCGTGCCATCGAGTGCGGCGTGATAGTCTGCCAGCTCCGCGATGTCGCTCGCGTCCACGTCGGTGCGGGCGCCGGCGGGCACCACTCCATCGCAGTAGCGCTCGACCATCGAGATCACGCGACTGGCGAGGTTGCCCCACGCGTTCGCGAGATCGGAATTGTACCGCTCGCCGAACCGCTCCCATGAAAAGCTGCCGTCCGCATCGAACGGCACTTCACGCAGGAGGAAGTAGCGGAAGGCATCGGCACCATAGCGGTCGATCACCTCGTCGAGGTCGAGCCGAACGCC